>DYRC01000046.1 GCA_020718925.1 Desulfonema limicola | reverse complement strand
TGAAAGGGAAGGGGGAGACTCCCCTCTCCGTTTCGGGGAGGGGCCGGGGGAGGGGCCGGGGGAGGGGTGAATTGAATTTAAGCAGCTTTTCAACTTTATCTCTTTTCACCTTTTTTAATTTATTATAAGGGGCATTGCCGAAAATTTTCTTTCCATATTTCATGACGCTCTTTTGAAAGAATTGTTCGACAGATTTTTTTTTATCTGAAAAATTTTTTTCATACATAGTTTGCAGATTTATGATGTAATCGGCTACTTTGATTTTAATGTACTCTGCTCTGCTCTTGCATGTATATTTCATATATACGCCGAACAGAAACGGCTCGATAATCATATCTTCTCCGCTGTCAAAGTCATTTCCCATTGCCTGAGGTTCTAATCGGAATATTTTTTTTACTTCAAAATCAATGCTTTTTTCAATATTTTCTTCGGTGGCAGATTCATAGCAATATTCTATTGCTTTTTCAATGTATTCCGGATCATCGTTGATCCATTGAAGCATATCGGCAACATGTATGAGTTCATGTTTCACCGCAATTTCTTCCGAGTAATATTTTTTGGCAATCTCCGGAAGTTTATCAGGTTTTATAATTACCGGCAGATAGAAATAGTCATGGTTATACTCTTCATCTATCTCCGTAATAAATCTTTTTTCCAGATATACGCCGATCATTGCGGCAGCATAACACCCGCCGACATCATGCTGATAATCCGCAGTGATAAAAATATAAGATAAGGTCTTATTTTCTATGATTTCAAGATGCAGCGCCTTCAGAGTTTCCCAATTACCCGTCTCTTTTAAAATGGCGATGACTTTTTCTTCGTTGCTTTTTTCTACAAGTTTCCGATAAATACTCAGGTAATCCATTGTGTTGCTCCTTTTTTTACTTACCTAACCCCCCGACCCCCTTCCCTGAAAGGGAAGGGGGGGAGACATCATCATCATCATCATCATCATTACTACTTACTCCCCTCTCCGTTCCGGGGAGGGGGCTGGGGGTGGGGACTCCCCTCTCCGTTCCGGGGAGGGGTCGGGGGAGAGGTAATACCTCTCTGATTTTACGCAGCAGAGCGGTCGGGGAAACAGGTTTTTGAAGAATATCAAACTGCTCATTCGGGAAAACTTGAAAATTCAAAGCACCTCTGCTGTATCCGCTGCTGAAAATAACCGGCATATCCGAAGAAGACCTGATCCGTTCATACACCTTCTGCCCCCCGATTTTCGGCATAATCACGTCTAATATGGCAAGATCAATCTCAGAAGAATGCGTTTCAAACAAGGAAATTGCTTCGTCACCGTCTTTGGCAGTCAACACCCGATAACCGACTTTTTTGAGTATATGAGCAATCATATTCCGCACCGATTCCTCATCTTCTGCAATCAGAATGGTTTCATTCCCCCCGGTAAGACGCTTTTCGGATTCTTCCATATCAGCGGCATCTGAAGAGCGTCCTTGGGCTGTGGGCAGATAAATTTCAAACACAGCACCTTGCCCCGGTTCGCTGTGCAGCCGAATTATTCCCTGATGCGATCTGATAATTCCGTAAACTGCCGCAAGTCCCAGCCCTGTGCCTTTGCCCACGCCTTTTGTGGTGAAGAACGGCTCAAAAATGTGATTCTGTATATCCTGCGGAATGCCGCTGCCGGTGTCTGAAACTGTCAGAAGCACATAATCGCCCTGTTTTGCCCATGTATTGTGTCTGCAATCGTCAGCATCCAGCGATATGTTCTGTGTTTCAATCACAATCCTGCCGCCGCCCGGCATCGCGTCTCTGGCATTGACGCAGAGATTCATTAAGACCTGCTCAATCTGACCCGGATCCGCATAACTTTCCACTAAGTCATTCCCCGGCAGAAACTCCAGCGTAACATGCTCGCCGATCACGCGCCGAAGCATTTTTATCAACTCGCTGATCAGATCGTTCAAATTCAAGACTTTCATCAGCATGGCTTCCCGCCTGCTGAACAGCAGCAGTTGACGGACCAGCGTGGTTGCCCGCTGCGCGGCTTGCAGAATTTCTTTCATATTATTATGCAGAACGCTGTTCGGCGGCATATCCTCCAGCATCATATCCGCATATCCGGTAATCACATACAGCAGATTGTTGAAATCATGCGCCACACCGCCTGCCAGTTGCCCCACCGCTTCCATTTTCTGCGCCTGACGCAACTGATCTTCCATTTTTCGGCATTCTTCTTCTATCTGCCTGCGCTCCAATTCGCCCGCAGCGCGTACAGACGCCATTTTCAGAATCTGTTCAGCAAGAGGAGGAGACATGGAACTCAGAGGTTTTCGCCATATCAGCGCAATCAGACCTATGGACTCTCCTTTGAAATCCCGGAGCGTGGTTCCCATGTAGCCCTCGGCGTTCATCTGCTGAAGCACATCGTCTTTGGGAAACAGATGCTGTACGCCTTCAGGAAAAGAACAAATTGTTTTCCCCACCACATCACCGCACGGCGTGTCTTTGAGCGCGTAAGACAGATTATCCTCGAATTTGCCGTTAAACCAGACTGCAAGCGTTTTCGCAGACAGATTTTCATCTTCCAGCGTATCAATGCAGACAAAGTCTGCTCCCAATGTTTCTCCCATGTATCGTGCCAACACCCGGAAGAAATCTTCACCGGCTCTCAGATAATCATATTGAACCAGAAACGATTGAAAATCTGAGATCATTTTGCGCTCGGTAATATCAAGAATAATCGCGGTAAAGAGCTTATGAGATTCGGAATTATTCAACTGAAGATGAATTTCAACCGGATAGAGCGACCCGTCCTTTCGCTGATGCTCGGTCTCAAAAACGACTTTCTTCTCTCTGCCGCTGCACAGAGGCGCGAGAATTTCTGTAAATGTTTCAAGTGTAACAGCGGGTTCAATATCAAGCGGCGTCATATTTCTAAGCTCATCCATGCTGTAACCGATATTCAGCAGAGCGCCTTGGTTGACATGAACAAAATTCAGCGTATCTGCATCAAAAATATATATTTCATTCAAAGAATCTTCAAATATGCGGCTGAAATAGCTAATACGTTCCTCAGCCAGTTTGCGCGAAATAATATCCCAAGCGATATTGACCAATTCAGAAACAACATCAATATCTGCTTCGGTATATTCTTCAGCTTTGTTCCCCATGCCGATAATCGCCATAACACGGTCATTGCGAATCACCGGAAGAGTCAACTCCCTGATCACCGGCGCGTGTCCTTGGGGCATTCCTTTGCGATTAGGCAGGGTTGCATAATCATTATGAATCACCGGCTTTCGCTGATGAACACAGTCAGCCCAGACTCCGGCTTGTTCAACCGGATAATGCGCCCCCTTGCCTTCGGCAGTACACATATTCTTTATCGTGTTGGTTGACCAAGCCTGAAGCGTCAGTTCTTTCCGATCTTCATCAAAAAAATGGAAAAAGCCGATCTGACTTCCGCTAAGGCGTTCTGCCTGATTAAGCATATATTGAAGCAGTTCATCCATTGTATGCGAATCGGCATATTCACGCAGGCTCAGTCGTATTTGCAGGACTTCTTCCGCCCGCTTGCGCTCGGTGATGTCTGTAATAAATGAGTAATAATGCAGCGGCTCTCCGGACTCATCTCTGACCAGATGAACCAGCAATTCAACCGGCACACGGGAGCCGTTTTTGTGAAAATATTCTTTCTCATAGCGCACCGGCTGACCTGTAGAGTGCAGTTCGTCAAGTTTTTTATGCCCTATCGGAATCCATTCAGGCGGTGTGAGGTCTTTTAGCCAGTTCAGCGACATAAATTCTTCTTTGCTATATCCGAGCATTTGCGAATATGCTATGTTGCAGATACCGAATCGCCCATCAGGATAGGCGATACTGAAGGGCTGTGAGGAACGCTCAAGCAAATCTGCAAGAAATGCGGCATGTTTCTGGCTTTCTCTCAGAGATTCTTCCGCCTGCTTGCGCTCGGTGATGTCTTTGACAAATCCGAGAAAACGTGTTTCTGTGAGCCTGACCGCATCAACCGACCACCATCGCCTTGTGCTGTTTTTATGAATAAATTCAAGCTCACCGCTTGCATAGCCGGTTTTTTGCATGGTTTGAAAATGATTAAAGGCGGTTTCAAGGGAATCCGGCGGCTGCAAGTCAGAGATAGACATAGCTAAAAGTTCAGATGCAGAATAACCGGTTATCGTGCTTGCTGACCGGTTAACTTCCAGATAGCGACCGTTTTCATCTGCAACAAAGACGCCATCAGGCGAATTGTCAATATAACTTCGGAATTTCTCTTCACTATTCTTCAGAGAGTCCTCTGCCCGCTCACGCTCCTGTATTTCATGCAGATAAAATTCAGCTTCTCTTTTTTTCCACTGAAAAAGAAAGAACACACCTATCAGCAGAATCAGAGCAGTTCCGGCAGTCCATATTATCCGAATGCGGGCAAACAGCGGCGCGAATATCTCTTCTTTATCCACTTTTGCCACCATTGCCCAATTTGAATCCGGTATTCTGCGAACATCTGCCAACACCGGAATACCGCGATAGTCTGTGCCTTCAACAATTCCTTCAAAACCCAACACCGCTTTTGCTGCCGGAAGTTCCTCATCCGTGATCGGAAGGCGCAGAGAAAGCGCGGTATTTTTGCGGTGTCTTAATTCATTCAGAAACACTACTTCATGGCTGTTGCGCCGAACCAGAAAAGTTTCCGCTGACGGACTTGGCGTGGGACAAGACTGAATCAGGGGATACAAAAAAAGATTCGGATCGATTCTGAACAGCAGAACGCCCACCACCCCGGAGTTCTGATGAGAGAGCAGAGGAACGAAAAGACCGAGATGAATCACTCCGGTATCTTCGGAACGGTGAAAATCAGAGAATACCGGTTTTTTGGCTTGAATGACTTCAAAAACCTCTTTTCGGACATGAGACTCCGTGTCCGATTTATCATCTCTTAATGATAATCGTATTCTGCCATGAGTATCTATCAGCACAACACTATAGTAATCATAGCTTTTTTGCAGAGTCTCCATCCATGCCCGAATATCGTTGCCGGTATCTTCGGGAGACGGATTCTCCAGAAAATCCCGGATGCGGCTATTGTTGAAAGGATTTACTGAAATTACGGAAGCATTTCCGAGTCGCTCTTTCCGCCAATTGACAATCTGACTGATTTTCAAATCGGCAATGGCAGAAAGAGTATGCCCCGCTGTTTTTTCCGAATATGCTTTTTCCCGGACATAAAATATCCATCCTGCAGCAGCAATGCAGATAGAAAAGCATAAAAAAGCAATGATATGAATTTTAAAATCCCGATGCGGGTGATCTGATATTTCCATAAAATTTTCCTTGTAAGCACCTAACCCCCCGACCCCCTTCCCTGAAAGGGAAGGGGGAGAACTCCCCTCTCCGTTTCGGGGAGGGGCTGGGGGAGGGGTAAATATATCATCAGCTCTGAATTTAAGTCAATAACCGTTTTGCATTTAGCCCGGACATGTGATATAGAACAAATTAAGTATCCGACATTAACGAAAGGTTGACACTCATCATGACAAAGCAAGCCAAAACAGCGATTTCTCCTACCCGGAAAGAAGATTATTCGGAATGGTATCAGCAGGTCATCAAAGCTTCGGATTTGGCGGATCGTTCGCCGGTCAGGGGCTGCATGGTGATCAAACCCTGGGGTTATTCACTCTGGGAAAACATTGTCCGGGAACTTGACGATATGTTCAAAGCCACAGGGGTAAAAAACGCCTATTTTCCCTTGTTTATCCCGTTGAGTTTTTTGGAAAAAGAAGCCGAGCATGTGGAAGGATTTGCCAAAGAATGCGCGGTAGTTACGCATCACCGGCTTGAAAAAGGACCCAACGGCGGACTGATTCCGGCAGGAGAACTCACAGAGCCGCTTGTGGTGCGCCCCACATCCGAAACCATCATCGGCGATTCATTTTCCAAGTGGATCAGCTCGTATCGTGATCTTCCCATGCTCATCAATCAGTGGTGCAACGTGGTGCGCTGGGAAATGCGTACCCGGATATTTCTGCGAACCAGCGAATTTTTATGGCAGGAAGGGCATACGGTTCATGCGTCTGCTGAAGATGCCATTCGGCGAACCGAACTGATGCTTGACATTTACACCGAACTTGCGGAAAAATATCTGGCAATGCCCGTGATTAAAGGCAGAAAAACACCGGCAGAACGGTTTCCGGGCGCGGTGGATACGATGTGTATCGAAGCTTTGATGCAGGATTGCAAAGCGCTTCAAGCCGGAACGTCTCATTTTCTGGGACAGAATTTTGCCAAAGCCTCGCAGATTAAATTTCAAAGTACTGAAGAAAAAGAAGAATTTGCATGGACAACCTCATGGGGCGCGTCAACCCGTCTGATTGGCGGCGTCATTATGACGCATGGCGATGATGATGGAATTATTCTTCCGCCCAGAGTGGCATCTTCTCATGTGGTGCTGATGCCCATTATCCGAAAATCGGATGAAGCCGCGTCCGTCATGGAATTTACCCATAGTCTGGCAAAAGAACTCCGGGAAACCCGCTACAATCATCGCCCTGTCCGCGTAGAAATTGACGAGCGCGACATCGGCGGCGCAAGGGGCTGGGATTGGATAAAAAAAGGCATTCCGATCCGCGTGGAAATCGGACCCAAAGATATTGCCGCAAATTCAGTATTTGTAGCACGGCGGGACAAAGATCATCGGGAAAAAGTGTCGTTGAAGCGGGAGCAGTTTGTGAAAGAACTTTCTGCCATGCTGGATGATATTCAGAATAATTTATTTGTGCGGGCGTCTGAATTCCGCAATGAGCATACCATCAGAATTGACGATAAGAAGGCATTTTACAAGTACTTTACGCCAAAGAATGCGGAAAAGTCCGAAATTCACGGCGGCTTTGCGCTGTCGCATTGGTGTGGCTCACAGGACTGCGAAGCGCGTGTCAAAGAAGATTTAAGCGTAACCATTCGCTGCATTCCGCTTGACTCAGAGGCAGAAACCGGCGTATGTGCATATTGCGGCAAACCTAGCCGTCAACGGGTTTTATGGGCAAAGGCATATTGATAATATGATTCGTATTACCGACATCATTGATAAGATTCTGGATAATGATCCGGATGCGGATGTGAGCCTTGTGGATAAGGCGTATATTTATTCGGCAAGGGTTCATGACGGACAGATGCGCTTATCCGGTGAACCCTATCTCACCCATCCGCTGGAAGTGGCGGGTATTCTTGCGGATATGAATTTAGACTGCATGAGCATTGCAGCCGGACTTCTGCACGATGTGATCGAGGATACCCATGCCACGCCGGAGGAAATCGGCGAGATGTTCGGTGATGATGTCAGGCACATTGTGGATGGCGTTACCAAACTCAGCAAGCTGGATGGCGGCAGCTCCGAAGAACGCCATGCTGAAAGCCTCCGCAAGATGATTTTAGCAATGGCGGACGATATCCGGGTGATTCTGGTCAAGCTTGCGGATCGGCTTCACAATATGAGAACTCTGAAATATCATAAAAAAGAAAGTAAAAAGCGCGAAATTTCGCAGGAAACTCTGGATATTTACGCGCCGCTGGCATCCCGGCTGGGAATTTACTGGATCAGAAAAGAGCTTGAAAACACCGCATTTATGTATCTGATGCCTGACGAATATGAGCGCATCAGAGAACTGACCAGCAAGCACAGCGAAGAGCGCGAACATTATATTGAAACTGTCAAAAGCTTTATAAAAGCCAAGATGGAGGAAGCAGAACTCGGATGCGAAGTGCTGGGCAGATATAAGCATGTTTACAGTATTTACCAGAAAATGAAAAAACAGCATCTGGAGTTTGAAAATGTCTATGATATTATCGCGTTCAGGATTATTCTGGAGACCAAGAATGCCAGAGAATGTTATACGGCGATGGCGCTGGTTCACAGTCTGTGGCGTCCGATTGATACAAAGACCAAGATGTATATCGGCAAAAACGCCAAGCAGAACGGATATGAATCTATTCATACGACCGTGATCGGACCTTACGGGGAGCGCATTGAAATTCAGATTCGTACCAAAGACATGGACATTGTCGCCAGATCGGGGATTGCCGCGCATTGGAAATATAAGGAAGGCAAGCCCGCAGATAGCCATATCAGAGAAAAATTTGTATGGATACACAACCTGATTGAAAATCAGAAAAGCATCAAAGACCCCAAAGAACTTTTAAAAAATGTCCGGCTTGATCTGCTCACCGAAGAAATTTCCGTATTTACGCCCAACGGAGATGTAAAAACCCTGCCCAAAGGTGCAAGCCCCATAGATTTTGCCTATCTTATTCACAGCGAAGTCGGCAGTCAATGCACCGGCGCGAAAGTGAACGGGCGCATGGTTCCGCTCCGAAGCGAGCTGCAAAACGGCGATGTTGTCTCAATTATCACCAGCAAAGGGCATCATCCCAGCAGGGACTGGCTGAGTTTTGTCAAAACCGTCAAAGCAAAAAACAGAATCCGGCAGTGGATCAAAGCTGAAGACAAGGCAAGAAGCATCAGTCTGGGTAAAGAAATGTGTGAAAAGAGTTTTCGGAAATACCGGCTCAACTTCAATGCAGTTGCCAAATCCGAAGATATGAAGGATATATTCGGTCAATTCGGCTTGAAAACAATAGATGATTTGCTGGCAAACGTGGGTTACGGTAAAATCACGCCTTTGCAGATTATCCGAAAATTTCTGCCTTCCGCAACGGAACACCCTGAACATGAGGCGGAACCTGTCAGCGATAAAAAACCGATCAGCGGTTCGGGTATTGTTGTAACCGGGGTTAAAGACATTCTGCTCCGTTTCGGAAAATGCTGCCAGCCGCTCCCCGGAGATGAGATTACCGGTTATATCACCCTAGGGCAGGGCGTTACAGTTCACCGCGCCAACTGTGCCAATCTGCTGCAGATGAATCCGGAACGATTGGTGGATGTGCAGTGGAGTCAGTCGGAAGAGGCAGCATATCCCGTAAATATACGCATTCGGTCGCATGACAAAGTGGAACTGATGGCAGAACTGACCAGATATATCGGCAAACACGGCGTCAATATTCTTAAAATCAACGCCGAAGTCTGCCCGGATAATACGGTTGACGCCACAATGACACTGGTGGTCAGAGATGCCGATCATCTGAATCGGATCATCTCAGCCATCAAAAATATAAAGGAAATCATAGAAGTTATTCGGTTAGACAGTTAAGCTGTTTTGACCACAAAGCCGGATTTGATGCACGCGGTACATGCCATGATTTTTCTCACCTGACCGTTGCGAAGCGCACGAACCCTCTGAAGATTCGGATTGAATCGCCGTTTGTTCACATTATGAGCATGACTGACATGATTGCCGGTCATGGGTTTTTTTCCGCAGATTGCACACATTTTAGACATGAAAATTTTCTCCTTATTTTTCTGAATTAAGCATAACAATACATAATATATCAGAAAGCATGTTCTGTAAAGAATTTTATTCAGATGATATAATTATACCGATTCAGGCAGCCCGTTCACAATCCTGACCGTCTCAATGCTCACCGTAATCACTTTTCCGATAATATTTGTTTTCAGACGAATCGAAAAACATTGACTTGATCTCTGCCTTTGATTATGCTCTTTTTTTTGAAAATATTTATCAGGAAAAAATACAAAAACCCGAATGGAAAAACAAGATTATATCTGGCTTTGTGTTCTGGCGTTGGTGGTCGCGGTTCTGCCCTTAGCCATCAGAAATGACTATTATATCGGCGTGTGCGTATTTGCCGCACTGAATTGTCTGGCGTGTATCGGATTAAGCCTGCTTATGGGCTATGCCGGACAGATTTCTTTGTGCCATGCGGCATTTATTGCCATTGGCGCATACAGTTCGGCGATTCTGACGGTCAAGGCTGGCTGGTCTCCGTGGACCGCTATGGGCGCGGGCATCGGATTTACGGCTATCATTGCATTGTTCGTGGGCGTTCCGTCTTTGCGCCTGAAAGGGCATTATCTGGCAATGGCAACACTGGGATTCGGCTCAATTCTGCACATTGTTTCTGTGGCAGCGGTTCCGCTGACCGGAGGACCTGAGGGCATCAACAATATTCCGCATCTGAATCTGTTCGGGCTGAAACTGGATACTGATAAGCATTGGTTTTATTTCGGGTGGTCAATGGCAATACTGGGGCTGTATTTCGCCCTGAACCTGATTCATTCCCGCATCGGCAGAGGACTCAGAGCCATTCACGGCAGCGAAGATGCGGCGTGTTCGCTGGGCGTCAACACGGCTGCGTCCAAAATTCTGATTTTTATCATCAGCGCGGTCTATTCTTCGGTAGCCGGAAGCTTTTATGCGTATTATGTCCGATATATCGATCCGGGACCGTTTGACATCATGCACTCAATTTTGCTGGTAACAATGGTGGCAGTCGGCGGAATGCACACAATCTGGGGGGCGGTCATCGGTTCGACAATCCTGACGCTGCTGCCGACATTTCTTTCTTATGTATCTGAATATTTTAAAGAAATCGGATTTGAATATACTCCGGATTACGATATTCTGCTCTATGGCGGCATATTGCTGTCAATCATGCTGTTTCTGCCCGACGGGTTGCTGGATGGAATTAATCGGCTCAGAAACAAGTTAGCTCGTTTTGTTATTTATCCTAAAAAAACAACTTAATGCTTGACAAAACAACCTTATCAGGCTAAAAAGATATTTTAAAACATGAGGGCCTATAGCTCAGTTTGGTAGAGCCACCGGCTCATAACCGGTTGGTCCCTGGTTCGAATCCAGGTGGGCCCATTTCAATACGAACTCAAGGCGTGGCATATCAGTCACGCCTTTTTTTTAATCATTACAGGGAGAAGCAGATTGACAGCGACCGTAGCAGACATTATTGCGGTAATGGAAAAGATTGCTCCGGCATATCTTGCCGAAGACTGGGATAATCCGGGGCTGCAAGTCGGGCGCAGGGATTGGGTGGTAAAAAAAATTCGGATTGCGTTGGATCCCCTGCCGCATGTCATTGAAAATGCTTGCAGCGATGGCGTGAATCTGCTGATCACCCATCATCCGCTGATTTTCAAGCCCCTGAAATCTCTTGATTTATCAACAGCTATCGGGCGCATCATGGATATGGCAGTCCGGCATCAGTTAGCCGTATTTTCAGCGCATACCAATCTTGACAGCGCGTCCGGCGGCATTAATGACGTTTTGGCGTCTCTTCTCAGCTTAAAAAATATCCGTGTTTTGTCAAAGACGCAGGAAAGTTCAAATGTCAAATTGGTCGTTTATGTGCCGGCTGATTATGAACTGAAAGTTTTAAATGCCTTGTTTGAGATTGAAACTGAAAAAATCGGTGAATATTCCTGCTGCTCTTTCAGGCATCCGGGAACAGGCACATTCAAGCCGGGCGATGCGGCAAACCCGTTTATCGGCAAAAGAGGTCAAGTGTCTCATGTCAACGAAGTCCGGATAGAATGCTTAGTGCCGAAAGCAGATATTCATCGCGTGATTCGACATATCCGGTCATCGCATCCTTATGAAGCAATGGCGTATGATGTATATCCTCTGACAGATACCGGGGAAAGCGCACAGGGATTAGGCAGAATCGGAACCCTTGAAACCGAAATAACGCTTGCCGATCTTGCCATGATTGCTAAGAAAAACCTGAATCTGAGCTTTCTTAAAACAGTCGGCGAGCCGGACATGCCTGTCCGCAAAATTGCATTGTGTTCAGGCGGCGGCTCAAGTCTGATGAAGGATTTTCTCAGATCAGACGCCCAAGTTTATATTTCAGGGGATTTGCGTTACCATGACGCTTTGGATGCTTTGGCTGCCGGGCGGGCGTTGATTGATGTCGGGCATTTTCCATCGGAGCATATTATGGTAAATGTTCTTGCCGGACAACTTAAAGAGCGGCTGATGTCAACAGAACTTGAGATTGATGTCTGCGGCATTGAAACAGATCCTTTCAGAATCGGCTGAATTTCCCGCCTGATTCTCTGACGGATTTGTTCTGTTAAGGAATATTTGAAATGGAATTACTCAGAGTCAATCGTGTCAATCATTTTTTCGGTGGATTACAGGCAGTCAGAGATTTTGATTTAACGCTTAGGGAAGGCGAGCTTTTAGCTCTGATAGGTCCCAATGGCGCGGGCAAAACCACTGTTTTTAATCTGATCTCCGGGTTTTATAAGCCCAGCGAGGGGCAGATTCTGTTTATGGGCAAAAATACAGCAGGACTCAGACCTCACGCGGTAACAGCGTTGGGACTTGCCCGGACATTTCAGAATATCCGCCTTTGGAACAGCATGACCGTGCTTGAAAACCTTTCGATTTCTCAGCATTATCGGCTCGGATACGGCTTTATCGGCTCAATTTTATGGAATAAATCGGTTCGGGAGAGCGAAAGAGCCGCCCGGACATCGGCTGAAGAATTGCTTGAGGTTTTGGGATTAAACGACTATGTTGATGAATATCCTAAAAATCTGCCTTACGGACTGCAACGCCGGGTAGAAATCGGGCGGGCATTGACCATCAAACCCAAACTGCTCTTGTTGGATGAGCCTGCTGCCGGAATGAATCCGAATGAAATTGACCAGTTGATAGAGTTGATCCGATGGATTCGGGAAAAATTCAAGTTGACAATATGGCTGATTGAGCATCAGATGCGCGTGGTGATGTCTTTGTGCGAAAGAATCAAAGTATTGGATTTCGGAGAGACGATTGCAGACGGAACGCCTGCTGAAATCAGAAACAATCCGCGGGTAATCAAGGCGTATCTAGGGGATGAGGGATAAAACTGGAGCATATTTTAGCTTTGGAGAATTTGCCGCTTCATCATAAAGACCTGTTTGATAGGTTATTGATAGCTCAGAAGCTGTGATCTTTATCTCTAAGGATTCTGTTTTATTTTGTTGGAAGATGATATTAACCGGCTTAAAACACCATAAAAATTCATAAAATTATTACAGATTATCAGGAGATTCACGGATGAAACTCGGAATTTTCGGTCTTCCCGGTTCGGGAAGAACCACCGTATTTGAAGCCCTGACGCGGAATATTTCCGATACGGCAAACAAATCGGAAAACCGCATCGGAACAATTCGCGTACCGGACTTGCGCGTGGATGTGTTAAGCCGGATGTATTCCCCCAAGAAAACGATTTACGCGCAGGTGGAATATTCGCTGCCCGCAATGCAGGCGCATGAAAAGAAAAAAGAGCAGAATATCTGGACGCAAATCAGAGACTGCGATGCGCTGATTCATCTGATTCGCAATTTCGGTCTTGAAAAACCGACGCCGTATCAGGATTTTATGAAAATGGATCAGGAGCTTGTGTTTGCCGATCTCATAGTTACGGAAAAACGCCTTGAACGCATAGAACTGGATAAAAAACGGGGCAAACCCGTTGATAATGAAGAATTGACGCTGTTAATCGAATGCAAAAAGCATCTTGAAAATGAGACGCCTCTGCGCCGATTCCCCGACATTGCCAAAGCCCCGTCATTAAGAGGATTTGCGTTTGTGTCCGCAAAGCCCATGCTGGTTTTGTTCAACAATGCGGATGAAGATGAAAATATGCCTGATGCTCAGGAGTTGGCTTCACAGGAAAGCTGTATGGTGATTCGGGGAAAACTGGAGCGGGAATTGGCGCAGATGTCTGAAGAAGAAGCAAAGGATTTCTTAACGGAATTTAATATCAGCGCGTCTGCAACCGACCGGGTTATCGAAGGCTCATATCAGATTTTGGGCTTGATGTCTTTTTTCACAGTCGGCGAAGACGAGGTTCGGGCATGGACCATCCGAAAAAATACCCAAGCATTGGATGCGGCTGAGGTGATTCATTCTGACATCAAAAAAGGTTTTATCCGGGCGGAAGTTTTAGCGTATAATGATCTGATGTCTGCCGGAACTTACGCCGAAGCCCGGAAAAAAGGCACGGTCAGATTGGAAGGAAAAACCTACATTGTTCAGGATGGGGATATTCTTAATTTCCGCTTTAATGTCTGAACCATGATTCACAGGATTTTCAGGATTACCATGATTGAAAAAATCCCGGTAATCTTTTAATCCTGAAAATCCCGGTTCGGACAATCCATAAGAATTTTTAATAAAAGGATTTTTTGAAAAAAATGAAGATCGGACTTACCTATGATCTTAAAGAAGATTATCTTAAAGAAGGTTACGGACAAGAAGACGTCGCAGAATTTGATAAGCTTGAAACCATTGAAGAAATTGAAAAAGCCTTGCATGAAAACGGTTTTGAAACAGAGCGGATCGGCAATCTGAAAAGCCTTGTTCAGAAATTGGCAAATCATCAGCGATGGGACATGGTGTTCAATATTGCCGAAGGCATGTATGGCATGGGGCGCGAGGCTCAGGTGCCTGCGCTTTTGGATGCGTATCAGATTCCTTATACTTTTTCCGATCCGTTGGTTCTTGCGCTCACACTTCATAAAGGATTGACCAAAGAAATTGTGAAAAACGCCGGAATTGCAACTGCTGATTTTTGCGTTGTCAGAGAAGCAGAAGATATTGAAAAGATAAATCTTCCCTTTCCGCTGTTTGCAAAACCCGTTGCAGAAGGAACAGGAAAAGGCATAGATCAATTTTCTGAAATTAAATCCAAGAATGAATTGAAGCATATCTGCATCCGGCTTCTTGAAAAATTTAAGCAGCCGGTGCTGGTGGAAACCTTTCTTCCCGGAAGAGAATTTACGGTCGGAATTTTAGGTACGCGAAAAGAGGCAAAAGCCATCGGCGTGATGGAAGTGCTTTATGAGCATACGGACTACAACACATATTCCTATTTCAATAAAGCCAATTATGAAGGCAGAGTCAATTACGCGCTGATTGAGGGTCAACTCGGAGATGCCTGCAAAGAGTTGTCGTTGAAAGTGTGGCGGGTTTTGGATTGCAGAGATGCGGGAAGAATTGATATTCGCCTTGATGCTGAAGGTGTTCCGAATTTCATTGAAATCAATCCGCTTGCCGGACTCAACGCCATCCATTCCGATCTCCCCATTGTCTGCCGATTAGCCGGAATGACTTTTGCTCAGTTGATTAAGGAAATCATGGATTCTGCGATGAAAAGATTATGATTATAATATGTTGAGCTGATAAAATTTATAAGGATTCCGTAGTAGAGGAAACGCATTCCCCGTTCACCTGACAACAACGCGGCAGGTGGACGGGGGTGCATTGAGCGCGTTTATCTGAAAAAAATCAGTCTGTTTTTTCAAAAAATTCTTTTTCAGCGCCGCATTTGGGGCAGACCCAGTCATCCGGTAAGTCTTTGAAAGCGGTTCCTGCTTCCACGCCGTTTGCCGGATCGCCTTCTTTGGGGTCATACACATAACCGCAGGGACATTCGTATTTTGCCATAATATTTCTCCGCTGATATTTTGATAATACTTATTCTTATTAGCATAATATTAACAGATATTCAAGCGGCAAACTTTTCCGGGAAAGCGTTTTTCAAAAAAAATTTCCAGTTTCATTGAACATGCCCCAAGTTTCTGAATATCAATTCCGGTTTCAATATTCAGGGTTTTCATCAGATACGCGGTGTCTTCGGTGGCAATATTGCCCGCCGCGCCCGCCACAAACGGACATCCGCCCATGCCAGCCAGTGAGCAGTCAAATTCTCTTATCCCGCATTCCATAGCAGCCATCACATTGACCAGCCCCAGTCCCCGCGTATCATGAAGATGAAGCGCAGCCGGAAGTCCGCCAATTTGCGGAATCAGCTTTTTCATAAGGCTTTTTATTGAAAGCGGATGCGCCATTCCTGTTGTGTCTGCGATTGAAATCCTGTCAATGCCGATGGACATAAATTCAGACAGAATACCCAACACCCGCTCTTCGGCAATGTTGCCTTCATAAACACACCCGAACGCGCACTGAACTCCGGCAGTAATGTGCATATTGTATTCTTTTGCCCGCCGAATCATGTCTTTTCCCTGTAAGATTGCTTCATTCAAAGCCATGCCGGTATTTTTGCGGCTGTGCGTATCGCTGGCGGAGATTGAAATCTCAACCGATTCAAGTCCTGCCCGGCATGCGCGTTCAAGTCCTTTTGTATTTAAAACAAGCCCGCTGAAGACCACCCCATCGTGCTTGGGAAGGCGTCTGAGCAGTTCTTCGGCATCTGCCATCTGCGGCACACGCTTGGGATTGACAAACGAGGCTATCTGAAGATGCTTCAGTCCGGCTTGCACGAGTTCGGAGATGATCTCAAGTTTGAGTTCTGTCGGCGCAACTTTGCTTTCAAACTGAAATCCGTCCCTAAGCCCGACTTCGATTAATCTGACGCTATTCGGAAAATCCATAAGATACAGCGATCCTAATGCCCACAAATGACATTGAACTTGTTATTAAATTTTTTTCAACTGTGTAACATGAATTTTTATGTTATACTGAAACAGATAAAAATGCAAGAATGGTTATTACAGCGTCATGGCAATCGCATGCAGATGCTGGCATAATTTTTGCTTAATTTAAGTTGTCAAAGGAGAAATCACTATGAAAAAATCTCTGACCGAAACCGGAAACAGCCTGACTTTTCCGATAAAATCAGGCAAACGAGTCAGAGGTGCGCCCGGATTCTGTAAGATTCGGGAAAGTCCTTTCGATGTTTTACCCGGTCGTTCTCCGCCATTGCGGCATAAGGAGAGCGGTCGGCGTTTTGTTTTTTTATGACCGGTGTCTGAACACCGAATCTGTAAGTATCAATTCACTTTCTGAAAAGGAGTTTTTATTATGAAAAAAATGATGCGTGTGTTGTCTGTGCTTGTTTGTATTATCGGGATGGCGGCAGTTCATGCTGCCGGTGTTTATGCGGATTTGTATGTTACCAATAACACCGCTAAGAGTATAACCGTATATAACGATACGGATAAAGGAGATGTTGCTCCGATAAAAATCATAACCAGCCCTGCCATGACCGATCCGCAGGGAATTGCTGCTGACACAAACTTTATCTATGTAGCGGACAGAGCTAGTAACAGCATCCTTGTATTCAATCTCGCGGCTACGGGCGATAATGTAACGCCGGTAAGAACCATATCCGGCGCAGCAACCGGCTTGAATAGTCCGATAGGAATTGCTGTTGATTCAGGCTACATCTATGTGGCAAATAGCGGCGATAGCAAAATCCTTGTATTCAATCTTGCAGATAAGGACAATATTGCGCCGCAGAAGACCATAAATACCAATCTGAGCACGCCTTACGGAATTGCCGTTAATGCAACAAACATCTATGTTGCAAATGCCGGCGATACCCCTAACACTGTAAGTGTATTCAATCTTGCAGGTGCTTATCAGAACCAAATCGCAAGCGGCTTGAACGGTCCGGCTGGAATAGCTGTTGACGCAGGTTTTATCTATGTGGCGAATTATACTGCTCCCAATATTAGCATGTTTGATATAGGAACTCTTGAGTTGAAAGCAGTCATACCCGGCAACACCAACCCCGAATTAACAAATACCAAATTGAGCAGTCCTTACGGAATTACCGTTGACGCAAGCTACATCTATCTGGCGGATTATGGCAATAGCAGTATTCGCGTATTCAAGCTTACGGATAACAGCGATGTTGCGCCACAAAGAGTCATAGCCAGCAAAGACAGCAATAACACTACGGGCTTAGACGGTCCAGCCTTTATAGTAAAGGTGCTAACCCCGCCTGCTGCTCCTAGCGGTCTGACTCCCACGCCTGCGCCTGCTTCTTCTACTCAGATTAACCTGAGTTGGACAGACACCAGTAATGAAACCGGATTCAAGATTTTCAGAGACGGCGTAGAACTGCTGCCATCCCCGAAAGTCGGCGCGAATGTAACGACATTCACCGATAATACGGGCTTGACTTGCGGCACGCCTTACAAATATACGGTCAAAGCGACCAATAGTGCCGGAGATTCTGCCGCCGCAGACATAACTATCACAACTTCGGCATGTATTCCGCCTGCTGCTCCGACCGTTCTGACTGCAACGCCTGCGCCTGCTTCTTCTACTCAGATTAACCTGAGTTGGACAGACACCAGTAATGAAACCGGATTCAAGATTTTCAGAGACGGCGTAGAACTGCTGCCATCC
>DYRC01000340.1 GCA_020718925.1 Desulfonema limicola | reverse complement strand
AATAAATTAAAATTTGTCAATGATACTTACGGGCATACCGAAGGAGACAGATATATCACGCTTATTTCAGATACGCTGAAAAACACCATCAGAAAATCCGATACATTGGTGCGGCTGGGCGGGGATGAATTTCTGATTATTCTGCCGGAATGCGGTATTGATCAGGCAAAAGAGGCTCTGACAAGGTTAGATGATAATTTGAAAGAAATCAATCAGAGCGGAACATATCGCTTTACAGCAAGCATCAGCTACGGATTTGCAGAATATGATCCGAAAACCGCGCCTGATTATGAATCGCTGATTGCTGCTGCGGATAATGAAATGTATCGGCATAAACTATTTCTCAAACAAGAACGAAAATAATGACCCAACTCAGAACACATCTTCTTTTGCTGGTGTTATGCGCTATGATTCCGGCTATGGGACTGTCCGTGTATGTGAATTTCGAGCAGAGGGAAGCCGGCGCGAAGAACGTCAGCCGGGAAGCATTATGGGCTGCTCACAGCGCGGCTTTGCAAACCGGCATGATTTTTGAAAAAACCCGGCATCTGCTGAGAGAAATCGCAAAACATTCCGAAATCCGGCGGACAGAGCAGCCCGCGGCTGATGAATTTCTCAAACTGCTGCTCAGAGAAAATCCCATATTTGAAACGCTGGCAGTGGCGGACATACATGGAAATTTTGTTGCCAATGCCCGAAAATCATTAAGCCATAATATTTCAGACAGAGCGTATTTTCAAAGAATTATCAGAAACCGGACATTTCAGGTCGGCGAATATGCACTCAGCCGCACTACGGGGCAGCGCACACTGCACACCGCAGATCCGATTATCGGAGCGGACGGATTTGCGGAATGGGTGGTCGTGGCTGCTCTTGATCTGAATGTTTTTGATAAACTGCGTGAAGAAATAGCGCAACTGCCATCGGGCGCAACGCTGACCATTGCAGACCGTCAAGGCACTATTGTGTATCGCTATCCGCATCAGGAAGAATATCTCGGAAATTCGCTGCCCGGCGATAGCTGGTTGTATATGAGCAGATGGAGCGATCCTGAAGGAACGTTCACAGATACAGGCGTGGATAAGCGCAAACGGATTTATGCCTTTCACCGGCTTGATCTCACGGATCAGAAAGGCGACATTTATGTCAGAATCGGGATACCGGCTGAGACAGCATACTTCGAAGCAAATGAAATTATGTTCAGACAGATGACCGTTCTCGCGCTGGTCTGTATCATAGCCCTTATGCTCACCCAACTGGTTGGAAACAGGCTGATTCTGGATCGGGTCAGGCGGTTGATGATTGCGGCGCGTCAGATAGCAGACGGAAACCTGACCGCCCGTGCGAATATATCTCATCATCATGGCGAATTCGGACAGCTTGCCCAATCTTTCAATGACATGGCGGAATCGCTTCACAGCCGGGAAATTGAGCGCAAGCAGGCTGAGAAAGAAATCAGGCTCAATGAAGCCCGGCTGGAGAGCATTTTGAAAATTTCCCAGTTTTCAGCGGAAAACATTCAGGAACTCCTGGATTTCGCGCTTGAAGAAGCCATTGAGCTTACAGACAGCAAAATAGGCTATATTGATTTTTATGATGAGGATAAACAGGAATTTACGCTGAACAGTTGGTCGAAAGATGTGATGAAAGAATGCGCGGTTACAGAACCCTGTAATGTGCATCAGCTTAAAAAAGCAGGAATCTGGGGGGAAGCGGTCAGACAGCGCAGCCCCGTTGTTATCAATGATTTCAAAGAAGAAAATCCGTTGAAAAAAGGCTATCCCGAAGGTCATATCCTCTTGCACAGTTTTATGAGCATTCCTGTTTTCAGCAATCATCGGATTGTCGCGGTGGTCGGCGCGGCAAATAAGCCGTCAGATTACAATTATTCAGATGTCCGTCAACTGACGCTGCTGATGGATTCGGTCTGGAAAATCGTTGAACGCAAAAAAGTCGAGGAAGAACTGAAAAGAGCCAAGGAAGCTGCCGAAGCTGCAAGCAAAGCCAAAAGCGAGTTTCTTGCGGTGATGAGCCATGAAATCCGAACTCCCATGAACGGGGTTATCGGCATGACAGATTTGGCGCTGATGACGCACCTTAGTTCTGTTCAGTATGATTATCTGCAGAATATAAAGCATTGTTCATATTCGCTGTTGAATATTATCAATGACATTCTTGATTTTTCAAAAATTGAGGCAGACAGGCTTGAAATCGAGAAGATAGGATTTGATTTGCCGGATTTGACAGATAAATCCGTTCGCGTTCTTATGGCAAAATGTCAGGAAAAAAATATCAGGCTGTCCTGCGAAATAGCCCCGGATCTGCCCAAAACCGTTATCGGCGATCCGTCTCGGATTCGCCAAATCCTTGTCAATCTGCTGGGCAATGCGGTAAAATTCACCGAGCATGGCGAAATTTCGGTATCTGTAAAACCATTGGGAAAACAGAGCAAACATGTCTGCCTGATAGTCTTTTCCGTAAAAGATACCGGTATCGGCATTTCAGCAGATAAGCTGGAGGCTGTTTTTGAAAGCTTTACTCAGGCAGACAGCACGACGACCCGGCAATACGGCGGCACGGGGCTTGGACTCAGCATATCGAAAAAATTGGCGCAGTTGATGGGCGGTGATCTTGCGGTGGAAAGCGAAGTCGGCAAAGGCAGTGTTTTCAGTGTTACGCTGCCGCTTGAAATTGCCGATACGCCGCTGATAGAAAAAACTGCTGCTACGCCGGAAATTCTGTTAAAAGGATCGGGAAATATTCTGATTGCCGAAGATAATGACGTGAATATGCTGATTATCAGTCACCTGATTTCAAAAATGGGCTTTACGGTCATCAAAGCAAAAGACGGCAGAGAGGCATTTTCAATGTACAAAGAAAATCAGATTGATTTGATATTTATGGATATACACATGCCTGAAACAGATGGGCTTGAAGCCACCCGAAAAATCAGGGAATATGAAAACGGGAAAAAATATACGCCGATTATTGCCCTGACTGCGGACGCCATGAAAGGCGATAAAGAAAAATGTCTGACTGCGGGAATGGACGATTATATTGCCAAGCCGTTCAAGCGTGAGGAAATCATTGAGGCGATAAAGCGGTTTATGCTGAAAGCCTAATACCAAATCGCTTTCAACCCCACCTAACCCCCCGGCCCCCTTCCCTGAAAGGGAAGGGGGAGACATCCTTAGTACTCCCCTCTCCGTTTCGGGGAGGGGTCGGGGGGATGGGTGTTTTTATCATTCTTTGATAGCGAATCGGTATAAGTCTGAACCGGGATTTTCGGATTACCGGGAGGATATGAGAATTACAGCGTTTCCCTTCTGATAAACAAGGATTTGAATTTTTTACCGAATTTATCGAACGAATTTCCGCACACTGTAACAGCGATTGCTCTCAAAATCGAAAAAAACAAGTTCTTGATCGGATTACGGGAATATGATAAATTTTATCAGATAGAACTGAAGATTTCGGCGTGTTAACCGAAAGATGATTGAATAAGAAAGGAGATAGCTACATGGAAGAGGTAATGAATATAATATCGTTATTGGACGATGAAGATAAAAACATGTTGTCAGAATTTGTTAAAATTATTTTAAAAAAGAATAAATACAACCGACTGAGAAGAGAAATAGAAGACAGACGGACAGAAGTAAAAAAAGGGGAAATTCTGTCTCACGAAGATATATGGCAGGATATTCAGAAAAATATTTGATATAAGATATGCCAAAAGTGTGAGAAAAGACCTCGCCGAGATAGATAAAAAACATCTTGAAAAGATAAAGAATGCAATAGAGTTCCTGCCTGAATTTCCTGATATTCCAAATATTAAAAAATTGTCAGCTCATCCCTTGGCTGATTACAGATTAAGAGTCGGCGAATACAGAGTTCTGTTCGATGTCTGTTGGGATGAAAAAGTTATTTCTGTCTTGAAAATAGGACAAAATCTATTGAATAGCTTGTATGACATTGAAAAAATCAGCAGGCAGGCATGATCGGAGTTACAGGCGTTGATCAATCTGTGGATTGCCGAAAGGCTCAAAGTAACATTGCATCATCGAAGCTCAACATAGAGAGCGTTTATCTTATAAACCTATGTCTTCGGTTGACAGTATGCTTGCTGCTACAGCCTATACTCACAATCTGAAAGTGGTTACCCGTAATGAAAGAGATTTTGAAGCCGGCAATGTTCATATAATTAACCCTTGGAACTGATATGAAAATAATCCGGCATCTCCTGATTCAGGAATAC
>DYRC01000339.1 GCA_020718925.1 Desulfonema limicola | reverse complement strand
TGCAAGCGTTCATTCAGATGAATCCGCACTTGACACATCAGATCATGGCATGATAGAAAAAATTCAGACTTTTATCTGACGGATGACTATGAAAAATAACCCTATGCGAATCACTCTGAAAAATAAACTGATTGTTTTCGTGCTGACACTGGTATTGCTGCTCATGACTATCTCAACGCTTATCGCGTCGCTCATCATCAGCAGACAGAACCGGGAAGCGTCTTACAATATCCTCAGACAATCATTGAAAGTCATCAGCGAGGATTTATCGGAAAACCGGAAAAAACTTGTATCCTATTGTCGTTATATGGCAGCCGAAGGCGACAAAGGCAGTCAAATCAAGTATATTATGATGTACAAAGCAAAACCCAGTTATGACATGACATCAGAGTCTTATCTCCGAATTGTTCAGAATATCTATGATGTTGCGTTGACCGGCGGACTCAGAAAAGCGGCAGTATATGACATAGATGGCGATCTGACAGCTTTTGTGATGATTGAAAATGACACCGCAGTCATGGGATTTCCGAACAAACTGACCGACCGCATTGAATATAAAACCGCTTCGGTAAAGACTGGTGAAAAAATGAAATCCGACACTTGGAAATCCGCCGCTGGGCTGCCGAATACGATTTTGCCTAAAATTTCCGTGTCTCAGATGCCGCAGGGAGTCATCCGCTTTGAAAACATGGACGGTTTTGTTTCTTCAGTTGCGTATGAACCGATTTCCGGGCATGATTTCAACAAGGAAACCCAAAAGATGGAATCAAAGCAGATGGGGATGATCATTGCGGTGCAGGCATTTGATCAGGCGTTTGTCAACCGAATATCCCGATATGTTGCCACACAAATCAACATTTTTTCAAAAAACAATCTGAGTGCGGGAAATCTGAGTGATTACAAAGTGTTTTCACCTGATCTGACATCCGGCATGTCGAATCAGGAAATCATTCTCAATGAGATTAAGATCGGAAAAGAAGCTTATTTTCAAGGTGTTTTGCCTGTTTATAGAGATTCGGAACCCATAGGCGCGATTGCCGCGCTGCATTCCGAACATATTGCCAAAGCCAATACCTATCAGATGATTTATGTGTTGAGCATGGTGGCAGGCGTTTGTATCATCATTATTCTGCCGCTGGTGATTGTTTTTTCCGAATTTCTGACCAAACCTTTGAAGAACGTGATTACAGAACTGACAGAATCCGCAGGGCTTATGTTCACTGTGGCAAATAAGGTGTCGGATGCGGGTGTGAGTATTGCCGCAGATAGTTCGGAACAGGCAGCCTCAACCCAGCAGACTTCCGCATCATTGGAAGAAGTATCTGCCATGATCGGACAGAATGCGGATCATGCCCGGCAAGCTGATGATTTTATAAAAAATACCCATGAGTTTGTGATACAGGCGAACCGGTTCATGGAAGAATTAACCCGTTCTATGGAAGAAACCTGCAAAACAAGCCGGGATACGTCCGATATTATAAAAACCGTTGATGAGATTGCGTTTCAGACCAATCTGCTGGCATTGAACGCTGCTATCGAAGCTGCCAGAGCCGGGCAGGTAGGGGCGGGGTTTTCGGTAGTGGCATCAGAGGTCAGAAATCTGGCAGTACGATCCGCAAAATCCGCTCAGGATATTTCCGTGCTGATCGAAGGCACGATTAAAAAAATGGAAATGAGTCTGGAGTCAGTGTTGAAAATGGGCAGGATGGTGTCTCATATTTCCGGCAATTCATCCCAGTTATCCTGTTTGATAGAAAATATATCGCACGCTTCCCATGAACAGGCTGAAGTAATCCGTCAGGTCAACATAGCGGTTGCGGATATGGGCAGAGTTGTCCAGAAAAGAGCGTCTGATACCGAAGAATATGCTGCTATGTCCGAAGAAATGAAAACTCAGGCAGAGGAAATCAGAAAGGTCGTTAATATATTGGTCGGTTTTGTCGGAAGCAATACCGATAAACAACTAAGGAGAGGCAAACAATGAAAAAGTACGGAATGTGTATTTTTATGTTGGTAACGGCAATGATGGGATTGTGTGTTGCAAATGCGGCAGATCCCATCGGTTTTGCAGGGCTTGATCCGTATTCGGGAAGATTCAAAGATGTCGGAGAGCGTTACCTTCGGGGCGCGCAATATGCGGCATCGGTGATCAACCGGCAGGGCGGACTTCTGGGGCGTGAAGTGAAAATCATTGCTCTGGATTCGGAAATCAAACCGGAAGTGGCGGCTCAGAAGATGGAAAAAGCGATTCTGGAAGATAAAATAAAGTTTTTCGGAGCCGGTGCAAGCAGCAAAGTTATGGAAGTCATGTCTGATTTGGCGAAAAAGCACAATGTTCTGTCCATATCATGGGGAGCGGAAGCCGCAAGCGCAACCGGCAAACAATGCAGCCGGAATTTTTTCAGATGCTGCCTGAATACAGATACGCATTCCAATGCACTGGCAGCATGGGTTGGCAAAAGCGGCAAAACCAAAGTGTTCTGCGTGGCTCAGGATTATTCTTTCGGAAAAGAAGCGGTCGAGGCGTTCAAAAAGAAGTTGAAACAGGTGAAGCCGTCTGCTGAAATTGTCGGCGAAATTTATCATAAAATGGGAGAAACGGATTTCACGGCTCACATCAGCCAGATTATCACATCCAAAGCAGAAATCGTTTTTACTCCGAATTGGGGAAACGATCTGCAACTGCTGTTGAAACAGGCAAAACAGCTTGATCTGAAAGCCAGATTCGCCTGTTATTATCTCAATGATTCGGTGGGTATTCAGGAAATCGGAAACAATGATTCAGTTATCGGACATATCGCATCCGAATGGTATATGCTCGCTATTCCTTTACCGGAAAACAAAGCGTTCATCGAAGGCTACCGGAAAGAATACGGTGTTCCTCCCACCTGGTCGAGCGGAAAAGCTTATATGGCAGTAATGTTCTGGGCAGAGGCTGTCAAAAAAGCCGGCACTGCGGATGATGTGGATAAAATCATCAAGGCATGGGAAGGGCTGAGTTATAACAGTCCGGCAGGAAAACAGATCATGAGGGCTTACGATCATCAGAATCAGACGCCGGTATGGATTGCGGAAATCGTCAAAGACAACAAATCTCCAAATCCTTATATCGGCGAACCGGCAATGATTTCTGCCGAAGAGATTTCGGTACCGGTTCAGGAAACGGGTTGTGCCGGATTAGGCAGATAAACCGAATCTTGATACACAAAATTATGACGACCCGCCTGAGTTATTTACAGGAAATCGGCATATTTTCAACTGACTTTTTTGAAACCATCTGCTCTTTGTTCTTTAAACGCCGCGCTGAAAACAATATTTTCTTAAAATAATCAAGGCTGCTGATTTTCACGCCTTTCAGTCGGCTGACATGGGCAAATTTATCGTTTTTGAGATAAATGCCGACATGCGAAATCCGTCCGCCATTTGTTCTGAAAAACAACAGATCGCCTTCTTTCAGATTATCCAGTCTGACAGAAATCAGATCATGTTGAAACATATCCGCAGAACTTCGCCCCAGTTCAGTGTCGTATGCTTTCTGATACACCGCTTTGACAAAGCAGGAACAATCCACGCCGGATTTCGAGCATCCGCCCATTTTGTAGCGGGTTCCCAGCCATTCTTCAATTGCGGCAAGCAACGCCTTGTTTTCTGTGCCATCCAACGCAATCCCCAATTGCTTTGAATAGTCAGAATAAATCCGGCGTTCTTCTTCGCGGGCAGATTCTTCATCTTCGGGAAAATCGTCTTCGCTCTCTTCCTGAATAGCGGGAACTGAAGCTCGCGCCGGAGCGGGGCGGGAAATTGTCTGCGGAATAATCAGGCTTGAACGGATAATCGTAACTTCTTCGACACCGGAACACGCACAGATATTTAATAATACAACTATGATGATAATCATTCGTTTCATTATGGAACTCCTTTCGGACTGTTGATAACCTAACCCCCTGCCCCCCTTCCCTGGAAGGGAAGGGGAAGAACGCCCCTCTCCGCTTAGGGGAGGGGTTGGGGTGGGGTAAATGTTCTTTGAATTTCTTTCATAATATCGCAGATTCAACAATGGGGCGCGGGCGGTATTAGGACGTAGGAATGCGTCCCTTGAGCTATGCGTATTTTCCTTGCGCTCTATTTCGGTATCATCCCAAAATGATGGTCCGAACTTTTTCCGATGAATCTTATTCCGCTTGACATTCTTTATCTTATCCGATATTTATCAAGAAATCATGTAATCAGTATTCGGAAAGAACAAGGAGACTCCTCCTGTTGCTTATGTTGAAGATGTTAT
>DYRC01000338.1 GCA_020718925.1 Desulfonema limicola | reverse complement strand
CGAAATTCTTCTCATAATTTTCTCCTTTTTGATTTTTTTTGACGATCCCGTAAAGCCATCTTGCGCTTTCAGGAAGCATTTCGATTTTATTTTGAAAATCAGGATTCATAAACCTTATCATACACTTCATCAAGATTCAACATACAGCCGACAGATTCCAGAGGCATGTCGGTGATGTTTTCATCAGTTGCAGAAAATATCCAGCGATAATTCTCAGCTCTGACAAATTTCTCAATTTTCGGGGTATTTTGTGAAATCAGAACATATTCCTTCAACGATCCGATTTTCCGGTAATTTTCAAATTTTTTGCCCCGATCATAACTTTCGGTGGAATCAGACAGCACTTCGATAATCACATCAGGATTGAGCAGCATGTCTTTATGCTCATCATCGAATTTGTCCTGTCCGCAGACAATCATCACGTCAGGATAGGTGTACAGCCTTGTTTTCTCAATTTTTAAGCGCATATAGCTCGGATAAACCCGGCAAGGCTTTTTTTTCAAATGTAATCCCAATATGGCAATCAGATTGGTAACAATCAGATTGTGCGCTTCCGATGCACCGGACGTGGCAAAGATTTTACCTTCAAAATATTCGTGTTTGATTTCCGAATTTCTTTCAAATTCAAGATATTCTTCTTCAGTCAGATAGGGTACGGTTTGGGGCTGCATAAGATCCTCCCGAAATCTGTTTTTTCAAGGGGTTATAATATTTATTCGATAAAAAATCCACAAAATCTGCAAATTCCTGTTTTGCATTCTCAGGAAGCATTTCGATTTTACTTTGAATATCAGGATAATACATAAAAATACCCTTTCATGGTTTGGACGGATCAGAAATTTTCAAATTCTTGAAATAAGTCCGATAAACTCCCCGATCCCTTGTAATCAGTTGATCCGCAAGCACTAAAGCATGACCGCCGATAATAAAATCGCTGATAATATGACGCTTTCCGGGTATAGCTTTCCGGCAATGCGGACATTTATGATCCTGTTTTTTCTTAGACAAATAGCTTTTCCATGCAATACCGGAGCGGTATAATGCCTGCATGTTTGAATTGACAAGCTGAATGCCTGTGTCGTGTAAAAACATTTGTAGTTCCGCCAAGTCTGAAAATTGAGTTGAAAGCTCGGCAAAGACCAACTCACAGATAATCATATCTCCTTTTTTATCAGCATTTTCAAGCGATTTTAATGAATTATCCGCAAAATCCGCATTTGGGATAAGGATGTCCAACAGCACATTGGTATCAATCGCTGAGATCATCAAGCTTTCCTCTCAGATTTTCGATAATCATATCAGGACTTGCTTTCTGATGGGAAAGATAACCGACAAATTTATGGAACTTTTTATGCCGGGAAACTTTTTCCTCTTCACATATTCCTTTGTTTTTCCAATTCACAGGCGATTTTGTTAAAGGTTTGTAATATTTATACAGCAAAAACTCAACAAAGTCAGAAATTTCCTGTTTCGCATTTTCAGGAAGCATCTCAATTTTACTTTTAATATCAGGATAATACATAAAACACTCCTTTCCAAGTCAAAGCCCCTCTGAGATTTTCATAATCCCAGAGGGCTTGAAACTGAATTAAACTTATTTCTTTTCCGGTGATAAGGCTTTGATTCCCATAGTGTCCAAAAGCCCGTTGATATTTGTGGTTTTAAGATTCATGCCGCCTTCGGAAACCGGCAGAAGAAAAATCTGCTTGCCTTCCAATGCTTCGGCAATTCTGAGTTTGACCATTGCTTCGCCGCCGGAGCCTTCCAATGCCTTGTTCATTTCCTGAATGCCTTTGGCATCGGCAATGCCTTCTGCGGTAATGGCTTCTGCAATCATTTTCTGCTTTTCAAAATAAACATCCGCGTCAATTTGCGCTTTCTGAAATTCGCCGTCCGCATCCGCAACCAGTTTGTTGACCTCGCCTTTGGCTTCTTCCAATTTCCGCTTGTATTCTTCCAACGCGGCATGTTGGGCAGATCGGTTTCTTCCCACCATCTGATCCGCGATTTTTTTATCTTCAATGGCTTTCTGATATGCCTTATTAAAATGATAATCCTTTGTCAGAACTCTTTCAATGATAATGCCCATCGGACCAATCATTTCCTGAAGCTTTTCTTTCGCCAGCTGCGCCTGCTTTTCCCGCTTATCTGCCACATAAAATTCTTCGGTTCTGAGTTCGCCGAAAATATCTCTGGGCTTGCTTCGGGCAATGGCTCTGATAATTTTCTGCCGCAGCACATCATTATTTTTTGCCACATATTGCAGAATATATGGGGCTTTCTGGGGATCAATGCGATATGCGATAATCACGTCCAGCCCGATGTCGTTGCCGTCAACGGTTTTGAACAGCAAATCATCTCTGCCTTTCCGATCTCCCTTAGTGGCATCAAAGGTCATTTCCATGTTCTGAAGCTTGGTATCAAACGTATGCCACTCATTGATAATCGGAGGAAAGATGTAGGTCGATCCGGGCGCATAATATTTATCTTCCACGCCTTTTTTTCCGAATAACGCAAATTTGACCGTTCTGACGCCCACTTCTGTCGAGCCGGTCGTGTGAAAAACACAGGCGGATGTGCCAAACAGCAGCAGCATCGCAATAATTAAACGAAATATTCTCATTTTCCGCCTCCTTTACGCACATCAAACAATCTTAAAGTATTGTTCAAATCCAGCGGATTCACGCCTCCGGGACCGTCGCTGGGCAGAATGATCACATCCAGCCCTTTGTAAATATCCGCCATTTTCAATCCTACCATCCGCTCGGCTCCCGCGCCTCTGAGCGACTCATTTTTCAGGCGTACCCGCTCCGCCTCTGCAAGTTTTACCAGCAAATCTGCCTCAGCCTTCTTCTTTCGGACATACAGGTCTTTTTCCGCAATCTTTCTGGTTACATACGCCTTGCCTTTTTCCATTTCGATTGCCACAGTTACTTTTCCTTCCTGCTCGATCTTTTTAAGCGCAGCTTCTTCGGTTGCGGCACGCGCTTCAGACTGGTTTTTGAATACCAGCTGGTCTTTGAGTTTCTTTTCTTCGATATTTCTTTGAATCTCAGGCGTGTAAACAAAATAGCGAACCAGTACATGGTCAATCTTTATGCCCTTCGGCTCTGTTTCGGTATTCAAAATGATTTTTGCGGCTTCGGCTTTTTTCGTCCGCATCGGGCTGTTGTAGAAATCTTCGGTGGTCAGTTCGCCCAAAGTTGATTTCAAGACCGGTTCTGCTTTGGGAATAATGCCGTTGTCTTCATAGAGTGTTCCGGGACCGATCATGGTAAAAACTTTGTAGGGATCGTCAATATGGTAGATAATAGAGACGTCCAAATCCACAAAAAAACCATCCGAAGTTTGGATGTGCGCCGCCCGCTCCACGCGTGCAAAGCTGGCAGCACTGGCAGCGCTGTTGGTCAGTTCCAAGACCTGAATATCTTTGGGCAGCCGGTGCATTTCCTCAGCTCCGCGAATAATGAAATTCAAGCCCGCAGGATAAATCTCTTTGTGAACCCCGCGGTTGATGCCGATTTTCACAACCTTGATGCCGAATTCATTGGGTCGAACATAGACAAAAAAAAGATTGTAAATAATCATCAGCATTATCAGGAACATCAGGATAATCCCGACTTTTCCTTTTGGAAAATTAAATGCTGGAAATTGCGGCATCCTGAATCGCTCAATGATTTTTGCCGGTAACTTTTGTTCCATACCATATCTCCTTATTTCTTAGTCTGTTCAGCTAAAGAGATTAACATGATTAAAAAAAGCGGGCAAGCTAAAAGCGGTAATCTGAATGTCGTGCCGAATGATGATAGATTATACTGAAGAAAATATAAGTCAGAAAGTGAGGATTTCCAAGCTGAGAGATAATCAGTGTAATGAACGTTTATCAGCATCATCAGCGGTTCAGCCTCCATGAAAAAATCTTGACAAAAATTCCGATTACAAGTAAGGCTGTCAGTGAGACTCTGATAACCGAAAGGAGGTATTATTTATGAGTCCGTATGCAGATTTTATAATTCAACCACCATGCACTGAAAGTGCAGAGAATGTTTCTGAGACTGAAAGTCATTCAACTTTGAAATTATCATCCCGATGATCAGGGTGATTCTCATGATGCTTCAGATACTCCCGGATCATCTCATCAGTCATAGTCCGGAACTGAAGGCAGCGTATCCGATTCCCCGGAAATATCTGCCCCGATGCCGCTTCCCCGATTGCGGGAATTCTTCCTGAATCCGGCGTGAAGACCGCCCTTTTATCAGCCGCATCATTTCACTGACCGACAGATGCGGCGGATACGTCA
>DYRC01000045.1 GCA_020718925.1 Desulfonema limicola | reverse complement strand
TATTTGTTTTAACGGCATGTTTCATCGCAGCCTGCTCGTCGGTTCCGATCACCGGGCGTTCCCAATTGCTGCTGGTTTCCGAAGCTGAAGAAGCATCACTGGGACTTCAGGCATATCGCCAGACATTAAGTAAAGCCAGAATCAGTAACGATAGCGGCACAACGGGGATGGTAACTCGGATCGGTCAGCGGATTGCCGCCGTTGCGAACCGCCCTGATTATCGCTGGGAATTTACGGTCATTGACGAAGAAAAAACAGCCAATGCGTTTGCGCTGCCCGGCGGCAAAGTGGCGGTCTATACCGGGCTTTTGCCTTATACTCAGACCGAAGACGGGCTGGCGTTTGTGGTGGCACATGAAATCGGACATGTCATTGCCCGGCACGGCGGAGAGCGCATGAGTCAGCAGTTGCTGCTTCAATACGGACAGGCAGGCTTGAACGCGGCATTGCAGGGTTCGGCAAGCGCATCCACGCTTGAGACGGTCAATACGGTTTATGGTGTCGGCTCCGCGCTGGGCGTTTTACTGCCATACAGCCGCGCACATGAATACGAGGCTGATGAAATCGGCTTGATGCTCATGGCAAAAGCCGGATATGATCCGCGTCAGGCGCCGAATTTTTTCAGAAAAATGCTTGCGGAACGCAAAGGAGGGAAAACGCCGATGTTTCTTTCCACGCATCCGGCAGATGAAGCCCGGATTCAGAAAATCAATCAGCTTATTCCCAAAGCGATGACGTATTATAGGCGGTAAGCATAAGGCTGAACACGCTGACTGCCGCATCCAGCGCCCGCTCATCCAAATCAAAATGCGGAGAATGAAGTCCGTGCTGAAAACCCTTTGCCGGATCGTGGCATCCGATTCCCATCATCATGCCGCGCCATCTCTGGCAAAAATACGCAAAATCCTCAGCCCCCATTCTCGGACGTTCAGCGTGAACATGAGATTGCCCCAAGATTGTGTCGGCGCAGGCTTGGGCGTGTTTTGCCAATTCAGGATGGTTGTTCAATACCGGATAGCCGTCAAAGATATGGAGATCGGCGAAAATTCCGTAAGCAAGTTCAATACCGTTTAACAATTCTCTGATGCGCCGGAAAGTCTGCTGCCGAATTTCTTCTGTCAATGTTCGGATTGTGCCGTCTAAAACTGCTTCTTCAGGAATGATATTTGACGCGGTTCCGGCATGAAATCGCCCGATGGTAATCACCACGCTGTCCAATGCTGAAATTTCGCGGCTGACCAACGCCTGCATCTGCGTTATCAGATACGCGCCGATTAAAATCACATCTTTGCACTGATACGGATGCGCTCCATGTCCGCCCTTGCCTTTCAGCGTGATGCGGAAAGAATCCGCCGCCGCATTGGATGTTCCGTGAGCAATACTGACATCTCCGGTCGGATATTCAGGATGAAAATGCCCGGCAAATATCGCGTCAACAGGCATTGAATCAAACACGCCGGAATCAATCATGGCTTTTGCGCCCGCGCCGCCTTCTTCTGCGGGCTGAAAAATAAACACCATCTCACCTTTTCCGGTCTCGCGCCAGCCCTGCTCAATCAGGTTTCGGATAATGCCCAGCCCGATGGTGATATGCCCGTCATGTCCGCAAGCGTGCATCAGCCCCGGATGCTGAGATTTATACGGCAGATCGTTGGCTTCTTCGATTTTCAACGCATCCATGTCTGCCCGGAACGCAATGATCTGACCCGGATTTGCCGCAGTCAGTTTTGCCACAATGCCGGTTTTTCCGATATTGCTTTGAAACGGCACGTCAAGAGATGACAACACCTCGCAGATTTTTGCAGCGGTTTTTTCTTCCTGATATGCCAATTCGGGAAATTGATGAAAATGACGGCGCAATTTCACCAGCCAATCATGAAAAGGAAGAAGGTTAACAGACACAATCATAATCTCCCCATCGTTTTAATAAATTATGTTCGATATTCAACTGATCCAGCACCCGTCCGACAAAAAAATCCGTCAGTTCGTTGATATTTTTGGGATGCGAATAAAAACCCGGACACGGAGGCATGACGGTTATTCCGGCAAGCGCGGCGTCGTACATATTTTTCAGATGAATCGCGCTTAACGGCGTCTCCCGCGTAATCAGAATCAGCGGGCGTTTTTCTTTAAGACAGACATCCGCCGCGCGGTGAATCAGATTGTCCGAAATGCCGGATACAATCGCACCAAGGGTTTTCATAGAACACGGCGCAATCACCATGCCGTCATGCCGAAAAGAACCGCTTGCCGGAGGCGCAAATAAATCATCCGGCGCGTAGGAATTGAGGCGGGCGTCTTTGTGAAATACAACTCCCTGAAGGTGAAGAAATTCTTTGATATCTGCCCCGTCATATCCGGTTTCATGGGTCAGCACCTGACGCCCTGCGGCTGAAATCATCAGATAAACGCTGATCGGCATATTGAGGATCGCTTTCAGCAGACGAATGCCGTAAATCACGCCGGACGCGCCGGTAATTGCCACAACGAGTTTTTGTTTCAAGGTCGTCTCCCAGACTTTCAGATTTTTTATTTCTAAATTTTATTAATAAATTCAGTGTTTTTATTTCTATTTCCCGTGGCTCTCATTAAACTCTTGAAAAATTCTGACAAAAACATTAATATTTTTTTGTGCAAAAAACAAGTAAGATAGAAAAAAATCCTTGAAAAGAGAGAAGAATATCTTATGTTCAGAATAATGAAATTGGAACCCCGAATTGTGCTTGATGGAAATGTGCTTGTTGTAAATACGCCGCCGTATGAGGTGATGAAAGACCCCCTGCCCGGAAATGAAATCGTGATACCTATTTTTGAGCAAGTTCAAGGTAAGACGCCGCCATTGAGCGTAACTGCGGGACATACACTTGTGCATGACATCAGCCAGCATATCGTGGATAATGACCAAGACCCTATCATATATACGATTGATTCGCTTGGTGCAGACTGGCTGAAAGGGACTGCATTTGACGGCAGTTTTCTGAAGATTCCTAAAGCGACTAATTCTGATGCGGGGAATTACGAGGTTCATTTTTCTGCAAGCGACGGACATAATGATCCGGTGAAGTTTTCCCTTAAACTGACGGTTGCTGCGAATAATCCGCCGCATAAGGTTGAACAATCGCCTTTGCCCGGACCGACAAATCCTTTAGTGATAAAAGCGGGAAATAACGATTATGATTTATCTCCGTATATCACAGATGATGAGAAAGATACTCTCAGATATTCACTTGTTACGATTAAACCGCTTGATACCAATGCAGCGGCAGATACAACTTGGTTCAAAGATGTCGTATTTGAAGGCACTCATCTGAAAATAAATTCAACGTCAATCAAAGCAGACGGATATAAAAATTATGCCGTTAATTTTATGGTAAAAGACGATTTAAATGAGAATGTGTCTTTTTCTTTACGGGTGCAGATTGTTCCGAATATGCCGCCGCATGAAAACGCATCAATGCCGCTACCGACAAGCGATTCGCCGCTTTCAGTAAAGGTCGGATCAGCAGGGGTGTATGATTTAAGTTCTCATATTACCGATGATGAAAAAGACACATTGAAATATTCCTTTGTTTCCGATGATGCGAATCCTGATTGGCTGAACAAATGCAGTTTGGATGAAGACAGCGGCAAATTGACAATTCCCGCGCCGTCTGCATCAGATATAAATAAGCCGTACCAGATTCACTTCACGGTCTCAGACAGCATGAATGCTCCTCAGAATTTTTCCTTGTCGGTCAAAGTTGCTGCAAATACGCCGCCGCATGAAAACGCATCAACGCCGCTGCCGACAAGCGATTCTCCGCTGAAATTATTCGTCGGGCAGGCGTCTTCTTATGATCTGAGTCCTCATATTACAGATAATGAAAATAACCCGGTAAGTTATAACGTGGTGCCGCAAGCCGCAGATACGAATTCTGCATGGCTGTCAGGCGCGGTGTTCAAGGGAAGTTCTCTGATCATTCCGAAAGCACCTTCTACTGCAAAAGATAATCTTTACAATATTTCTTTTTATGTAAAAGACGATTTCGGTTCATCCGAACTCCTTTCGATTTCATTAAAAATTTTACAAAATTCACCGCCCGGTGAAAACCCGGATAATAAACTGCCGGGACATGACAAACAAGCATTGGAAATCGTCAAAAGCACTTCTTCCGCCACGTTGGATTTGAAGCAATACTTTAAAGACGATGACAATGATACCTTGCTATTTCAGTTAAGCAGTATTATTTCGCCGGATGGAGGAGCAACAGATTGGTTCAAAACAGCGTCTATCAAAGACGGTACTTTGGAGATACCACCGGTATCGGATACTTTAGCAGTCGGAAAGCACTATATGATTAATTTCTTGATGAGAGACGGTGTTAATATTCCGCAACTGTATTCGATTCCTCTGACTGTTCTGAACCGTGCGCCGAACTTTTCCCAAGACTATTCGCTGCAACTCAGCGGCGGAAAAGCTGTTATATCCGCGACTGATCCGGATGGGGACAGTTTAACCTATTATATCTCTGGCACAGATTCACAGGCATTCACATTAAAAGCTGACACCGGCGAGTTGACGCTTAATAATTCTGCTGATTTTAAACCTCATCAGGAATTTACGCTTAATGTTACGGCAAAAGAAAGCAAATCTGGTGGATTGTCGTCTGCGGAAACGCCGGTGAAAGTAACTATCAATTCACCGCCGCAGGGAAATGCTGATAAACCGTCTCTTCTGATTTGGAACCCGCAGGAACCGTTCAAACATGATTTGGCAAAGTATTATACGGATGCGGATAAGGATAACCTTATATACACCATCAAAGATGTGCTTGAGGTTGTTCCGTTTCAACTCAACCCCGACTGGCAGATAACTAACGGTATGCTGACGGCAGATACATCACTCGTAGGACAGACATCCGGCGATTATATCATCAGGTTTGAGGTGAATGATACTTATGGCGGCGTAATTCAGAATGTGATAGAAGTGCGGTTCAAACCTGAAAATCAAAATAAAGCACCGATAATCAAAAGCGATTTCTTTTCTAACAGTCATGCCGTAGGTATGGTATCAGCTTCTGATCCGGATGGGGATAAAGTGAGTTATTCCATTGTGCCAACGAGCGATCCGAACGAAATTTTCAAGATAAACCAAGACACCGGCGCAATAGAGGTCGTGAAACCTGAATTGCTGACTGGCAAGGAAATTTCATTTACTGTTAAGGTAAGTGATAATTATCTTCCTGTAGGTGCGTCAACAGAAAAAGTAATGACTGTAAATCCGGTTAATTATAATTCTATGCTGACAGCGGTTAAAGATACTGCCGAAATTTCCGAAAATGATCTCAATTTTCATATTTCTGTGTTGGACAATGATACCGCTCCGAACGGAAGCACACTGAAGGTTGTGAAAGTTGAAAATATTACGGGCAGCAACAGCGGCGCAACTGTTGATACGGGCAAAGGCATTGCAACGATTGAAGCTGACAACAGTATTCATTATATTCCGGGAAGCTCATTTCAATCGTTGTCCGCAGGAGAAACTGGAACAGATACGTTTATCTATACTGTATCTGATGGGAAATTAACAGCAAAGGCGCCGGTACTGGTGGTGATAACGGGCATAAATACTCAGCCGATAGTGAGCGGTTTCGGAATTGTTTCAAACATTCAGGATACGGATAATATTGCGCCGTTTTCGTCGTTTGTCTTGTCAGAACCTGATGTGAAGACAGATACGCAGACCATGACGATTACTCAGGCGGATAACCTTGCCAACGGGCATCTGATTTCTTCAGGCGGATTCAAAGAGGACGGCAGCGGACGTTACACCATGACCGGCACGGCGGATGCGATTCAGAGCGCTGTCAGAAATATCGTATTTGCGCCCGCACCGAGCAATGTACCCTTTACAATTACTGAAACGAATTTTCAGGCAAAGATAGAAGATCATGTCATCGCCAATTTTGCAACCATCAGCGCAAGCTCGGCAATTCCGGTCTCGGAAGCATATCCGGCTGAAACCGTGTGGAGTTGCAGGGATATGATAGTTCCGTTCAAGGGAATCTCTTATGCAGACACAAGCTCTGATATACTGGGGCTTTCGATAGAATACGGACTGCCGATATTCAGACTTCAGCAGTTTAAAATCAATGACTTTGATTTCGGTCTCAAAGATGAGACGGAAAATGTGTATGAACAAATCAACAGAATGCTCCGCGAAGCCAGACTGCTTGCGGAGATAGAAGAGGTAAATCATGCAGATAGAAACGCAGAAACATGGCGGATTGACATCCATCCGATCCAAATCCGATAGAATTGCAGAAGCACTTGAAAAAGGATTGAAGATTCCATGGCAGGGCTTGCGTCCTGATCTGGTGCTTCATAAAGGGTCTCCGCTTGAAGATGGCAGCGAAACATACATTCTTGAAGACCCGGTCAGGGGACAGCATTTTGAATTAGGGGAAACAGACGCCCAGTTTTTTCTGTGTCTGGTAACGGAAAAAGATTTGAAAACTGCGGTGGATAAACTGCTTCGCACGACATCTCTGCGTCCCAGCGTGGATGATATCTTAAATTTTTTGAGGATGCTTCAGTCATATAAGCTTGCGGATATCCCTGAAAAAGCTACGCTTGCGATGGTCAGCAGCAGAGAATATAAAGAGAAACCGGGCTTTTTCTTTGATGAAAAAGGCAATTTTTCTATTATGAAGGTCTTTTTTTTCATGGTTCCCTTATTCCGCCCGGACGCTTTTCTGACAGCGGTTTATCCATGGGTTAAACCTTTATGGTCAAAGCCTATGATCTGGCTGTATTCGTTTATGGGGATTGTGGGACTGATTTTTGCCATTCAGCAGATAGAACTTTATCTCAACACCGTAAGCTACCTGTTTACCGGTAAGGGTGCTGCGATGTTTTTTCTCTCGCTCTATGGGATCAAGATTCTGCACGAATTGGGTCATGCGTTTGCAGCCAAACACCACGGTATTTTTGTCCGCCGGATGGGGCTTTATTTCATGTGTTTTGCCCCCATGCTGTTCACTGATGTAACCGATGCGTGGAAAGTGCCTACCAGCAAGGGGCGGCTGATGATTGCATCTGCCGGCGTCATGGTAGAATTTTTCATAGGCTGTATCTGTCTGTTTTTCTGGGCGGTTTTGCCGGATGGAGAGTGGCGCAGCCTGATGTTTTTCATGTCCGGGGCATCGGTGGTATCCACAATTCTGGTCAATATGAACCCGCTCATGCGTTTTGACGGCTATTATTTTCTGATGGACTACTTTCGTATCAGCAATTTAAGAATGCGTTCGCAGGCCATGTATCGGCATTTTCTTCTCAGAATAGTTGCGGGATGGAAAGGACCTAAACCCGAAGAACATCCCAGAGAACGTTTCATGGCGGTATTCGGACTCTTTTCCGGGCTTTACTTTTTTGTTATTATTATGAGTATTCAGCTTATGATTTATATGACGGTTTCCAAACTTATGGCAGTATGGGATACTGTGCTGTTTATCATTTTCTTTTACGGCGGTGCGATTGTCAGAGAAATAGGCTATGTTTGGAAAAATCGTGAGCATGTCGGCTCAAAATTGAGAATTGTCGGAACGGTAGCGATTGTTATTATAGGCATTGCAGCCATGTTTATTCCGGTTCAAAGTTCCGATAAACTGCCTTCGTTGTTTTTGTATCGGGATGTGGCAAAGCTGGACTCTCCGGGACGCGGTAAGATTACCACAGATATGCCCCCGGTGGGAAAAGAGGTTCAGAAAGGCGATGTTCTGGTTAAAATCAAAGATGATTCGCTTGAGCAGGAGTTGGAAAAACTGCGCTATGATTTGGAGCAGACAGAAGTTCATATCAAGCTTTTAAGCAGCAGCGGGGCTCAGGGCGCGTATCGGAAATGGCTGTTGGCTGAAAAACAGCGACTAAACGCATCCATTGAAAAAAACCGCCAGTTTATGTCGCAGCTTGAGATTGTATCACCGATTTCAGGGCGTATTCTGGACGTGAGCGAATATTTCCGCAAAGGCTCCTATCTTCACCGGAAAAGCTACATCTTAACGGTCGGAAATGATCGATCTTTTGAAGTCAGGTCTTATGCGGAAGAGAACAAGTATCGCTATCTCAAAGAAAAACAGATCAGCGAAGGTGAAGTGGTCTTTGAGGATATTCAAACGCCCAAACTGATGGCAAAATTCAGAAAGATGATGGACTTTCCGGTAAGCGATCTGCCGAATAATGTTTTGTTTGATTTTGCCGGCGGCACAATGATGTCTTCTATGGGATCGGAAATGGGCGCAGGTGCAGGCATAGGCGGCAAAAGCAGCCGAATGCGGGCTGACAGAAGCGATTCCGTGAAACCCAAAAACGCTCAGTACCCGATTATTTTCGATATTCCATCGTTAAATGTGTCGCTTCATCACGGAATGCCCTGCGTGGTTCGGATTAAAGGCGATAAGATCAGCCCGTGGAACATGCTGCTGGATGAAACATGGCGGTTCATGGCTGAAGCAGGAATGATGTAACCCCTCCCCTGCCCTCCCCGGAACGGAGAGGGGAAAAGAATCCTTCCCTTTCAGGGAGGGGCAGGGGTAGGTCAAGTGAGGAGTCGGAATTATGCAGATTCATCAATTCAATATGCAGTTTCATCCTGAACAGGATAGGATTATCTTTCGGTTGAATACGACCAATCATGAAGAGTTCAGGTTTTATATGACCCGGAGATTTATAAAACTCCTGTGGCCCGTGCTGATGCAGTTGCTTGAAAAAGATTATAAGCGCAGAGAACCTGAACGTTCGCATCTGGCAAACGTCATTCTTCCGTTTGAACATCAGGAAGTGGTCTCCAAAGCAGATTTCCATCAGCCTTTTGCCGAACAGGCAATGACCTTTCCTTTGGGCGAAGACGCTGTTCTGTTAAGCCGGATTCAGGTCAAGCAGGGAGCTCAAGGCGATATTTTATGCCTGCTCCCCACAGACGGCAGCGGCATTGAGTTCGGCATGACGCCCCAGTTTATTCATACCTTCTGCAAATTGCTGCATGACGTGGTGAGCCGGGCAGAGTGGGATATGGATTTTGTATTTGTAAAACAGGTTGAAACCATGCAGCAGCCTCAAAGCCGGGTGCTGCATTAGATATATTTTTACTTAACCAATCTCAGTTTCCCTTTTCTGGATGCTTTGATCAGGGTTCTGAGATTGCTTTTTACATCGCCATCCATCAGCACCACAATGTCTTTGAAAGATAAGGGCGGCATGGTACTGAATTTTTCAAGGGCAGGAAATTCGGCTACATCCTCATCCACCTTTATCAGCCGCTGCTCAACTTTGATGCGTCGGATAATGTCTCTGACTTCATCCACTTCGGATAAAACGCCCATCAGAACAGACATCAGCGGTATGTGTTCTCCGGTCAACCCGGATGGCAATTCATTGAATTTGATTGAAAAAGAACCGCTTTCTATCAGAAAGATACGGGTCAGCGCCTGATTTCCGGTAAAATGTTTAAACCGGGTATGAAGCAGCAGACCGTTTTCGACAAAAATCTCCGCATCCAGCGTGGGCAGCATGATGCTGGCGGTTCGGGAGCCAAGTTCCATGCTCTGCAGGAGATCGGAAAGCCCGACATCTCCCAGATTGCCTTCCATAATGCCTTCGGTGCGCCGGTATCGCTCTGATCGCCTGAGCGCAGCCTTGATGCGGGCTAACAGTTCCGCGCGGTTGAACGGTTTGGTAATATAATCATCCGCGCCTGACTCCAGTCCTTTGATTTTTAAGTGCTGATGCTCCAATGACGTCAGCATCAGAACCGGTATATTGCCCAAAGTCCCTTTTTTTCGGATAGCCTCAAGCGTTTTAAAACCGTCCATTCCCGGCATCTGAATATCCAAAAGAATCAGATCAGGCTTTTTTTCATCAAGCATCTCAATTCCTTTGGCGCCTTCCCGCGCATGAAAAGCCTGATAGCCTGCCTGTTTCAGATATTCGCCCACAATCAGGTGCTGGGTCGGGTCGTCGTCAATAATCAGAATGCGATAGACAGACAAAGCGTTTCTCCTATAACGGCATTTTTTGTTTTGATTCTAGGTCAGCTTATGCCTTCAAGTCAACAGATTTCAACCTAATCATTATGTTTATCCCTGAATTTATTCTTAATTTCTATAAATGAGTCCTCCAGCGTCAGAAAGGCATCCACAATTTCAGGGTCAAAATGCCGTTCTCTTCCGTCAAGAAGAATACGCTTTGATTCTTCATGGGAAAGAATATTTTTATAACATCGCTTGGTGGTCAGGGCATCATAAACATCGGTCAATGCCATAATCCTTGCCGCAAGAGGAATATCTTGTCCCTTACGTCCCTCGGGATAGCCCATGCCATCCCAGCGTTCATGGTGAAACATGGCAATCTGATATGCAATCCCAAGATAGGATTGTCCTGTTTTTTCATAAATATCCTGTAACAATCTGCCGCCGATGTCCGCATGACTCTTCATAATTTCCCACTCGTCCGGATCCAGTTTGCCGGGCTTATGGAGAATATGATCCGGAATCGCAACTTTTCCGATGTCATGGAGGGGGCTGACCTTTGAAATTTCATCCGCTAAACTTAACGTCAGTCCCAATTCAGGACAATGTCTTGACAGATAACGTGCCAGCAGGCGGGTGTATGCCCGAACCCGCTCCAGATGATAGCCTGTCTCATCGCTGCGGAATTCGGAGAGCTTGACCATAGACAAAATCAGTTCTTCATGTCCTTCAAGCCTGAGAAGTCGGGAACCGCTTTGAATGCGAAGCTTGAGTTCATCGGGAAATACCGGCTTGGTCAGAAAATCATCTGCGCCCAGACTCAATGCGCGCAGAAGTGATGCTTTATCGTCCATTCCGGTTAAGACAACGATATACACATATCGCAGAGAAGTTTCCCTTACGGTCCGAATCAGGTCATATCCGTTCATTTCAGGCATGACCAAATCCGTCAGCAGCATTCGGATATCAGGATCGTCGGACAATATTTTCATTGCCTCAAGACCGTTCACTGCCTCATATACCTCATATCCTTCTGCTTCCAGATTTTTACGAAGAATCAGCCGCTGAACCCTGTCATCATCTGTTATCAGTACTTTTGCCATTATCCTTGTTATTTCCATCTTTATAACCTGCTTCTGATGATTGCATTTTTTTCTATGTAACACATTTTGTACGAAGATGGCAACATCCTAAAGACCGATAAATGTTCTGAATACGATAAAAGGTTTTCTGAACAACTGCATTCCCATGACGGTCATGGGACCGAATATTTTGGCAGAGCCTTTCTGACCGGGCTGGGCTTTAGGCGTCTGATTTGTCCAGACCGCTTCTGCCATAACAGACGGCACCTGATTTTCCGATATTCTGATGTCAAATCCGATGCGGGTAATTTTTGCCGAAAAACTCTCCAAAGGCTCGCTGTCCATTCGGACAGAAACTTCCGCATCTTTTTTCAGCAGCCCGACATCTGCTGCCGCAACCATGAGATGAAGCTTGGTCTTAGACGGATCAGCCACGCTTAACACGGTCTGACCGGTCTGAAGCGCAGCGCCGATCAGCGCATCCGGATCATCTAATACAATGACGCCGGGTTTAGCCGTATGAACCTGGGCGCGGGATTGCTGCTGGGCATAAAATTTCACGTCTGCTTCTGCCCGTTCCACCTCAAGTTTCTGAACCGACAACTCGGCTCTGGCTTCCGGATCCCGATGCGCCGCGCCTTCAAGCTTTACAAATTTTGCTTTTGCAGACGCCACATTACGATACGCCTCATCCAAGCGTTTATCCAACACTCTGGCGTCATAGCGGAATAACGGCGCATTTTCATCCACCCATTGCCCCGGCTTGACCAGAAGCTCTTTTAAAATGCCGTCCATCGGCGCGAAAATATAATTGGGATGATCCGGCACAACCTTTGCCGGCGCCATAACACCGGATGTAACCGGCATTCCCAGAAATACCAGTATGGCAATCGCAATTCCCCATTTGAAAAAACGTCTGACCGGGCGGCTGATGATCTTTTTAGGACGCAGCAAGGCATGACCCATAAACAGCGCGGCATGTCGAAGCAGCTCCGCATCCTGCATTTCCCACGGAACGCCCCGCCAGCGTTCCAGCCACAAGGCATGAGCAGGCAGGATATTCCGATCATGGCTTAACCATAACGGCATCCATAAAATGCTTGTCCCGCCCATCGCAGATTGAACTTTTTTCAGATGCGGGGATGCTTTTTTATCGTCGTCCGGGATTGGCGGGATCAGAAGCGGCTCCTGAGAATCTCCGTATTTATCACGCGCTGCTTCAACCGCATCTGCAAACGAGCTGTCCTGAGCAGCCGCGCCCCCGCCGGTTACGGCAAGAATTGCCCGCTTTTCCGCAAGAGGAACCAATACCGCGCGATCAACTCTTACCAACTCCGATACGCGGTTGACAATAATCGCGGCAGATTCCTGCGGCGCAGGCGTTGCAAACAATGAGGCGCAGACGCGCAGAAGACTTGCCAGCACCATATCCGCCGTCATGCGCGGAGGCGGCGGAAGAGGAGTGGAATTATTTGCCGCCAATCTTGACCTCGCCTTTCATGCCTGCAAACAAATCTTTGGAAGATTTTTCCACAGTCCAAATCACCTGTGCCGTGTTGCTGCGTTCATCCACCTGCGGCGCGATTGCCGTTACTTTCGCATCCACCGACACTTTGAGATCATGCACATACATACTGTGAACCGCGCCTTTCTGAAGTCCTACGGCTAAATGCGTAGGAATATTGGCAACGGCTTTCAGACGCTCGCTATCTATGACTTCCAGCACCGGCTGCCCGGCAGTTACCCATTCGTGAGGCTGTGCCTGCCGCTTCAATACCGCACAGTCAAACGGCGCAATGATTCGGGCATGGGCAATCTGGCGGTTTAAAATTTCGTTGTCCGTGCGGGTTACATCTCTTTCCATATTTGCCTTTGCCACGCTTTCATTGGTTCCCAGCCCGCGCTGACTCAGTTTTGTCAAATCTTCCACCTGAACATCCAGATATTTCAAGCCCATGTTATTCCGCTTGATTCTCAACTGAAGTTCTCCGGTCTCCACTTCGGCAATCACCGCGCCTTTTCTGACATGATCGCCCACGTCATATTTCAAATCTTTCAACACGCCGGCAATTTCTGCCGATAAAACCGCACGCCGGGTCGCCTCAAAAATAATCGGAAAACCCGCTTCATCCGCAGCCATGCTGTTTGCGGCAGATAAAAGCATCATACTCAGAAATACAAGTTTTTTTATCAGGAAATTCATCATCTTCCTCTCACACTTTCTTTCAGGGAAAGCCCTGTCCGTTGACAATTTATCTATTATCATATTTTAAAAAAAATCTGAATAAATATATCAGCGCCCGCGACTATCTTTTGCCCGTCCGAGCATGTCCGAAATGCCTCTTGTCAATCCCTGGGGCATGAAAATCATCACCAGCATCAGAATCAGCCCGTAAATCACCATTTCAAAATCCGAAAATGCGTGAAGCCACTCAGGAAGAAGCGTGAGAAGAGACGCGCCTAAAATTGCGCCCCAGACGCTTGCCATGCCGCCGATAACCACCATCGTTACCATTCGTATTGACGCCAGAAAGTCAAAAGAACCGGGGCTGATAAAGCTCACAAAATGGGCATATAAAAATCCTGCCAATGCCGCAACACCCGCACTGAACACAAAAATCTGCAACTTCAGCCTTTGGGTATTCACGCCCACTGCCGCCGCCGCCCGTTCGCTGTCATGGATAGAGCGCAAAGCTCTGCCCATCCGGGATCGGATCAGTCTGCGGCAGATCAGCATGGTGATCACAACGACTGCCCATACCAGTAGCGCATAATTATATCCTGAGTTTAACGAAATTGAGCCGAGATCCAGCGGTGGAATGCCCACAAAGCCGGACGCGCCGCCGGTAAAGCCTGCCCATTCCCGAAAAATAATGGCAACAATCATGCCGAAGCCGAGCGTTCCCATGCCCAGATAATAGCCGGAAAGCTTCAACATCGGAATACCGATCAGAAACGCCACGCCCGTTGCCAGCAATATCGCACATGGCAGGGCTATCCACGGAGAAAATCCGTACCTGACGCATAAAATCGCGGTGGTGTATGCACCGATTCCGTAAAACGCCCCGTGTCCTAATGAAATCTGCCCCGCATATCCCATGAGCATATTCAAGCCCAGCGCCAGCAGTGTGTTCACACCGATAAAGGTAATTAATTGAAGATAATAAGCGTTCATTTCATATCACCGATAATATTTACGATCTTTTCCTGCTCCTGCGGCGCAAGATACGGGTGCATGGGAAGGCTGAAAATCCGGGCTGCACAGTCTTCGGTAATCGGAAAATCGCCCTGTTTATAGCCCAGAGATGCAAATGCCTGCTGCAAATGAAGCGGCTTGGGATAATAAATGGCTGTGGGAATTTTTGCTTCTGCCAACGCATCCTGAACGCGCTTTCGGACATGCGAATCGCGGGCAAGAAGCGAATACTGCGCCCAGACGCTCATCAGACCTTCCGGGACGGAAGGAGTGAGAAGTGAGAAATGAGAAGTGAGAAGTTCTGTGTATCTCTGGGCAGCTTTTTGGCGCAAAACCACTTCTTCCGGGAAAATATCCAGTTTGGCAAGCAGAATCGCCGCCTGAATTGTGTCCATGCGCCCGTTGATACCGATTCTCACATTGTCATATCGGTCATTTCCCTGTCCGTGATTCCGAATTGAGCGCAGCAGATCGGCAGTATTGTCGTCATTGGTGAATACCGCGCCGCCGTCTCCGTAGCAGCCCAAAGGCTTTGCCGGAAAAAAAGAGGTGCAGGACATATCGGCAAGTGAGCAGGTTTTTTTACCGTGATATTCCGCGCCGAAAGACTGCGCCGCATCTTCAATCACAAATAGCCCGTATTTTTTTGCAATGGCGTTGATGGCGTCATAATCTGCCGGAAGTCCGAACAAATCAACGGCAATAATGCCTTTGACCCATCCCCGAAGCGGAGAGGGGAGTTTGACGATTGTTTCCTCAAGTTTTTCCGGATCAAGGTTGAAGGTTTTCGGATCAATATCTGCAAATACCGGTTTTGCGCCGATCAGACTGACCACTTCGGCAGTGGCGATAAAGGTGAACGGCGTTGTGATAATCACATCACCGGGTTTCACATTATACGCCATCAATGCCATGAGCAGAGCGTCTGTGCCGGAAGCGCAGGAAATGGCATGTTTCACGCCGACATATTCGGACAGCCGCTTTTCCAACTCGCCGATTTCCGGTCCTAAAATATATTGCCCGTGATCCAGAACGCGCCGGATATTTTCTTCTATTTTTGCCCTGATTCTCTGCTGCTGGGCTTTCAGGTCAATGAATTGCATCATTCCCCCTTTGTTTTGAATACTTTTATCAGTTTTCCAAAAACTGGTCAATCAAACTGTAAAGAAACAATCTTTCAATGGCAACTCTTATTTTAAAAAAAGGATTGACAGAACTTAAATAACTATTAAAATCCAATTTAATTTGGGTGTATAATCAGATTGACTTATTGAGGTTGATATGGATGATAATTTACAAAATCAGGTGATCTCAGAATCATGGCTTGTTGAGGTTCTAAGAGTCTCTGCATTTTCAGCGGATACTTCAGGCGTTGATACTGCATTATGGGAAAAACTGATGCAGGAACAGCCGGAAGCCAGTTCTTCCCGTCCTAAAGAACAATCTTATCAATATGAAGGATTGTTTGAAAAAGGAAAGCTGATATTAAGTATAAATCCAATACGGACTGATTTGATATATACCCCCCCTGATATTTATGGAGATGAAGGCTTGCCAATTATTGGACAATTTTTTGAAGTAAGAGATAGTTTTTATCAATTAGCAAAAAAATGTTTGAACATTTGTAATTCTATAAATCGCCTGGCTTTGGGAGTAGTTTTATTTCAACCAGTTGAAAATAAGACAGAAGGATATAATAGGATTTCAAAATATCTTCCTTGTATTAAACTGGATCCGATTAATTCGTCAGATTTTTTATATCAGATAAATCGTCCTCGTGAATCCGGTTCTGTCGATCAACTGTCTATAAATCGTCTTTCTAAATGGTCAGTAATGAAATTCGGAAGATTGCATCTTCAATTAAATTCTGCTGATAAAACGATACAACCTATCATTCCTTATGGGTTATCAAGTGCATGTAGGGTGGAGTTAGATATAAATACTTCACAGGAATTTTCTGATAATTTGCCTAAAGACAGACTTTCAGAGCTTTTTGATGAATTGGTAAATATGGCTGATGAAATTTCTCTCAAAGGTGATATATAATGGATTGTGAGAAAAATATTTCATATACCGGTTTTCCTTATCAGGATATTGATATAGTCATAGCATCTTCTGCTGCTACATCAAATCAATGTTTGACTTTTCGTATGCCGTATAAATTTTCCCATCAAACCAAAAAGGAAAATGCTATTGAAAAATGGGTTTCTGAAATAGAACGAAAAGAAAAACGACTATATGATTTATCTTCACATACAGATATATCGTTTATCTCAAGTAGCTTTTCTCAGTCTTTATGCTTTTGGACTGAAACAACAGAAAGTTCCTCATCTGTAATTGAGAATAAAACTGAGGATGAAAAATTGATTTCAGACCGTGTGAGGAATTTAGTTGAGAGTGGTCATATCTCGGAGGCTCATGATATCTTATCAACAAGTAAACACATAATTTCAAAAAAAATAGATAACTGGCGAAAAATATTAGCTAAGCCTAAAATAAGAATAGGAACTTCAGCAACAGGGGATGGGAGCAAAGAAAATGCTTTGTGGATTTATCGGGAGTCATCGAAATATAAAGGAATGTGGGTGGCTTTGAAGAAAGGTGTTTTAATCGGTTATCATAACAATCGTATTGAGTTACAACAATCTTTGAAAGAGGCAAATAAACTTTCAGGCGCAACATTTTTCCAAGTAGGGGAAAGTTAGAATATGTCGCAATTATTGAAAATTAATAACAGTAACTTAGAGCCATGGAGTATAGGATATTCAACATATTTAAATTCTTATAAAGTCAATAACAGAGATTCCATTACGGTTGGCGTAATGTGCAGAATAGATGATTTGGATTTTACAGAATATGCCTTTTTAGACACAGGCGCACGATGGACAGTTATCGGAGGAAATATTGCAACGCTGCTTATGGATAAACTTTGTTTATCAACTGAGGCAAGAAGCACAATATCTACAAGATTAGGAAAATTTGATGGTTGTCTGAATCGGATAAATATGAGTTTGTTGGCATCCCCCGATTCAGGCAATGATTTGACCTTTGAGGCTACAGTTTTTGTTTCGGAAGAATGGACAGGACCTCCGATAGTGCTTGGTTATGAAGGATTTTTGCAACACATAAGATTTGCACTTGATCCCGGAATAAAGATGGGCGAACAATTTTTTTATTTTGGTTCACTTGAGCAGCATTCTTAAATCAAATTTTTCAATCAGTTCGGATGAAAATTTTGACACAATGTTTGCCCTGATTCTCTGCTGCTGGGCTTTAAGGTCAATGAATTGCAATGGTTTAATCCTTTATGAAATTTTATCATAAACATCATCAATATTCAGCGTACATCCGACTGATTCAAGAGTTATTTCAATATGTTCATCATCTGTTTCATCCCATATCCACCGGCAATGCTCTGTTTTTAAAAACCTTTCTATCTTGCGGATATTCTGATGAATCAGCACATATTCCTTAAGCGATTCAATTTTCTGATAATGTTCAAATTTTTTGCCCCGATCATAATTTTCGGTGGAGTCTGACAGCACCTCAATAATCACATCAGGATTGAGCAGCATATCTTTATACTGATCATCAAATTTTCTCTCACCGCAGACAATCATCACATCAGGATAAGTGTAAAGCCTTGTTTTATCAATTTTTAAACGCATATCGCTCGGATACACCCGGCATGGCTTTTTTTTCAACTGATTTCCCAGCGTAATCACCACATTTGCCACAATCAGATTGTGCGCTTCCGACCCGCCGGACATGGCAAAGATTTCGCCGTCAAAATATTCATGTCGTATATCTGAATTTCTTTCAAATTCAAGATACTCTTCTTCAGTCAGATACGGTACGGTTTGGGGCTGCATAAGATATTCCTTGATTTAGATGAATTTATATTCAATGTAGAGTATATACGAGTAAATTCAATGAATTTTGAATTATAA
>DYRC01000337.1:3255-4312 GCA_020718925.1 Desulfonema limicola | reverse complement strand
ATAATCAGTCCGGTTGCAGATAGATATTGAAATATCTGAGGCATAGTACTTATGTTCGGAGTCTGGCAATCAATCCTTCCTCTCCGAACATGATTTATGTCGGAACCGGCGGCAATGGCGTGTTTGTTTATACCTACTGCACCGGCGTTGTTCCGAGCGATGTGAACGGCATCGGTGGTGTTGATTTGGCAGATGCGATTATTGCCTTGCGGATTCTTGCAGGCGTTTCTGTAATGGAAACAATCTGCCTTAATGCGGATGTGAACGGAGACGGAAAAATCGGTCTTGAGGAAGTGATTTATATTTTGCGGGTGGTTGCAGGATTAGGAGACAAATTCACCAATCCTATAAGCATGACTTTCAAGCTGATTCCGTCAGGCACATTCACAATGGGCAGCCCGGAAACCGAGTTGGGGAGGGTAAATAATGAAACTCAGCATCAGGTAACACTGAGCAAATCATTTTATATGCAAACCACTGAGGTAACGCAGGGACAGTGGAAAGCTGTGATGAACAGCAATCCGTCCATTTTCAAAGCCTGCGGGGACAACTGCCCGGTGGATAATGTGTCTTGGAATGATACTCAGGCGTTCATAGCCGAAATGAACAAGCGCGGAGAAGGTACTCACCGTCTGCCGACAGAGGCGGAATGGGAATATGCCGCAAGAGCCGGAAGCACAACGGCATTCCCGAACGGCAATATCACCAGTACCGGTAATGATCCGAATATGGATAAGATAGGCTGGTATGCCGGGAATAGCGGTGTAAGTTATTCTCCGAATGAAAACGGAAACGGTTCTCATCCCGTAGCACAGAAGCACAGGCTAACGCATGGGGACTTTATGACATGCACGGGAATATGCTTGAGTGGGTACAGGATTGGGGAGGAGATTCTTCCGGTGCTGTAACCGATCCTACGGGTCCTGCCAGCGGCACCGTCAAAGTTTTCAAGGGCGGCAGTTGGCATGTTGACGCTTGGATATGTCGGTCGGCGAAACGAGACGGTCATCCGCCGGACGTTCCCTCATGGTGGACAGGCTTCCGGCTTGTGCGTGAG
>DYRC01000337.1:1530-3155 GCA_020718925.1 Desulfonema limicola | reverse complement strand
CTGAATCAGTATGCAAGGATTTCATAAGGATTGAAGGATACGGCAATCTGAGCATATCCTTCAATCCGTCATCATCTTTCAATCCTGATTCAAAAATTCTTGTGTGATTTCGGATTTTGGGATAACGTGAATCTGATGAAAATGTCGGGTTCACGTTTTTTTTATCCTTATTGTCTGAAAAGGAGATAATAAATGGACATCACTGTTTCGATAGACGATCAGATGTTTCAGAAAGCCTATCTTTTTGCAAAATCTGTGAACAAAACAGTTGAACAACTTATTTATGAATATTTTAAGCAATTTGAAAGTGAGGCTGATAAAGAAATCTCAGAATTCCGCCGATTGACGGCTGAAGGTCAGGGGAGATCAAAAGGATGGAGGTTTGACAGAGAGGAAATTTATGCCGGATCGCAGCTTTCCTGATTCCAATATCCTGATCTATACAGACGATCATGATATGCCGAAAAAACAGGCTGTTGTTATGAAGCTGTTTGAAAGACTGCGTATATCAGGTCAGGGAGTTGTTTCGACTCAGGTTTTACAGGAATATTTTGCTGCGACTACCCGTAAGTTGGGAGTTCCGGCTGATATTGCTTATGAGAAAATCAGGTTATTTTCAAAGTTGCAGCTTGTTTCTGTTGATTTACAGATTATTGGCTATCCGGCTTCATCAGTCGTATAAATTTTCATTCTGGGATGCGCTTATAGTTCAGGCGGCTTTGATAAGCGGATGTTCGACTGTTTTTACTGAGGATTTGCAGCATAAGCAACGAATCAAAGGAGTGCAGATTATAAATCCGTTTATTGATTAAGTCCTGCGAATGCGGATTGTCTGAACCGGGGTTTACGAGATTAAAGGATTGCCGGGATTTTTTTATCTTGGTAATCCCCGAATCCTGAAAATCATGGTTCAGACAATCAGAAAAATATTGAGGAATTATCCCATCGTAAATTCCTGAAACTTTCGGCAGCCGGAGCCGCAACATTTCTGCTCAATTCCGCAATCGGAATCATAAAGCAGAACTCTTCTTTGCCTGCTTTATCGCGCACCATTCGCCGCACATGGAGCATGGACTTTCCTCATCGCCGCAGGAGCTTACTTTCTCAAGATATTTCTCAAATTTCTGCGGATCGATAGCCAATTTCTGCTGAGTTTTCCAATCAAATTTACTTCTCGCCACCGATATATCAAGATTCCTCTGGATTTCACGCGGTCTTCTTCGGGCAAGATCAGCCGCCGCCGCCGCTATTTTGGATGCAATCACGCCTTCTTTCACATCATCAATGGTCGGCAGGCGCAGATGTTCCGCAGGCGTTACATAGCACAAGAAATCCGCGCCGTAAAATGCAGCTAACGCGCCGCCGATAGCCCCGGCAATATGATCATACCCGGCAGCATAATCAATCACCAGCGGACCCAGCACATAAAACGGTGCGCCCTCACACACGGCTTTTTGCCGGATGATATTTTCTTCAATCATATTCAGCGGAACATGCCCCGGTCCTTCAATCATCACCTGAACATTTGCTGCTTTGCATCGCTTGGTGAGTTCTCCCAACGTTTCCAATTCCCCGAACTGCGCCGCATCATTGGCATCTGCCGTGCATCCGGGACGCAATCCGTC
>DYRC01000337.1:0-1430 GCA_020718925.1 Desulfonema limicola | reverse complement strand
TAAGCTCTTTGATGCCGTCCAGCCCGTTCACAGCTTCGTATATCGGCACCGTGCCTAATGTAATATCAAAATCGTGGATGATTGTTTTTCGGAAACGGCTGATGTCTCCGGCAAGGGACAAATCCATAAGCGCGTCCGCCCCGGCGTCAATTGCTGCTTTCACTTTGTCCGTTTCCTTGTCAAAATCGCACTGAATCGGCGACGTGCCAAGATTGGCATTGATTTTTACACAGGTATTTTTGCCGATAGCAATCGGGGTCAGATTCTTATGCTGATTGTTGCGGCAGATGACGATATGACCGTCAAGAATGCTTCGGATCAGTTCATCTTGGGTCAGGTATTCATCTTGGGCAATTTTGCCGATAAATTCAGGGATATGTCCTTGTTTCAATTTATTAATAAGTGTACTCATCTTCAATTTCCTTAGAGAAGGGTCGTGGGTGAAGTTTGTAAAATTTCAGCTAACTCTTTCAATCGTGCGGAAATATTCTGTGCGGTATTGATTTCTGAAATCATGGCAAAATACTGTACGCCGGTCTCCATAACTTCCCGGATGTTTTTCAGACTAATTCCGCCGATTGCCACAATCGGGATATTTACGCTTTTCACAATGTCGCGCAAGGCATTGATTCCGATGATCTTTGCATCTGATTTGCTGGGTGTCGGAAAAACAGAGCCTGCGCCGATATAACTTGCGCCTGTCTTCTCTGCTTCAATTGCCTGAGCTGCGGTATCCACTGAGACGCCGACAATCATCTCATTCGGCACACGGTCAAGTACGTTATAAAAATTCTCATCTTCCTGTCCGATGTGGATGCCGTCCGCATTTACTTCAAGCGCAATATCCACCCGATCATTGATAATGAGAATGGCGTCATCATATTGTCTGACCAGCGAAAGCATTTCTTTTGCCGATTGATAAAAAAAATTATCATCCGCCTGCTTATCTCTGAACTGGATGATTTTCGCGCCTCCGTCAAGCAGTTTTTTACACAGCGGCAGGTTGTCAGCAAAACAATAAATGCGGCTGATGTTTGAAAAGGCTCTTTTGCTTTTCATAAATAGTCCTTTTTCCGAAATAAAAAACAGGCAGCGGTATAAGAAAAACCGTGCCTGTCGTTATGCAGTTCATCGTGTTTCCTTACGCCGGTATGACCCGGTTCAAGTTAAAGGGTATTTTCTCAGCCCGCAGGCACCCCCTAACACTTTATTCTTTCAACTCTAACAGTTCTTCAGGTGTTCGTCAATAGTGTGTATCGGAAAAAGAAAGTAAGTACCAAATCGCTTTCAAACTCACCTAACCCCCCGGCCCCCTTCCCTGAAAGGGAAGGGGGAGACATCATCACTACTCCCCTCTCCTTTCAGGGGAGGGGCCGGGGCAATGCCATTAAGTTAGGCTCCCTGATGTGATAAAATGAAAATATCATAAA
>DYRC01000336.1 GCA_020718925.1 Desulfonema limicola | reverse complement strand
CAGACATTCCTGTCTTAACTTAATGGCAATGAGGCAGCCCCGCGGCTGCCCCATCTTTCGGATTAAGACAGAGAATACGGCGATATGACAGCCCCGAATTTCTCTTTCAGCTTGAGAAGCCCTTGTTCCTGTTCCCTGAGAATATCAAAGAACTTTGCAGGAATATTTGTTTCTTTCTGATACGCCTTGATTTGCAGCTCAATTCTGGCAAACATATTGTCCGCATAAAGCGAAAATTGCTTCAGATACAGGCTTTCAGGATAATCTTTCTGAATGATTTCCGAAAACAGCCGCTTCAAATCCTGATATTTCGGAATATAGCCAATCGGTGTTTCAATTGCCTCTATCTCATGGTGCGCTCTTCGCTCCAGCCATCCCATCCAGACTTTGACATCCCGTTTTTCACCCAAAAGCTTTTTAGATGAGCCGCCTCTGGCTTGTTCGGTCAGAAAATAATTCAATCCTGCCAAAATCGGCATTTTATCTTTTGCAATTCTGGGATTGGCAAAAAACCTGAACTGAGCATCTAAATAATCCACCAGAGAGCCGGGAATAAACTGGGCATTTGCCCAAGGCGAGCGTTTGACGCCGGTTGCGCCGACTTCGGTGGCAGTTGCCGCAGACACAATACAGGCACCTAAGACCACGCCCTGCTCCGGAGTTTTCGCCACCCAAACCGGCGGCATGGTGTCGCTGTCTCTGCCGCTGTATGTAAAGACTCTGATTTCAAGTCCTTCGGGGGCTTCGGTCTTGTCAGAGTAATTGGCAAGGGGTTTTGAAGACAGGGTACAGCGGGCATTCGGGTGAGAAATCGGAATCAGCTTGCCTTTGGCATCTTTCATGCCTTCTTCCCAATGACCTTGAAAATTTCTGCCGCTTTTGGGATGTTCTTCGCCGTTGCCTGTCCAGTGCGGAACGCCCTTGTCATCAATTAAGACATTTGACCAGATTACTTCGGTGACCGGCTGTCTGAGCAATGCCATCAGATGCGGATCGCCTTCCTGATTCACGTCTTCCACAATCCCGAAAATACCGCATTCCGGGTTAACGGCTCTGACCGCGCCGTCTTTGTCAATCCAGATTTGCGCCAGATCATCGCCCACAAAGCAATCGCCCGCCATTGCGGTTGTGGTCTTGCCGCAGCCGCTCGGCGCCGCGCCTGAAAACCATGTAACCCGCCCGTTCGGTCCATTAAATCCGGTAATAAACATGTGTTCGGACAACTCATTTCCCCGATGTTCATACACGGCTTTATCCACCGAAAAGCGGTGATTGCCTTTTTTGAGCATCAGGGTATTGCCCGCATAGGTGCAGTTGACGCTGTATGTGGTGCGCCAGCTTCTGTCCATATAAATCCGGGCGTTAGGCAAATCTTCAAGCCGGTTCAAGCCCTGACTGTGAATATTAGTGTAAAAATGCCCGGTCCGCGCAACTTCTTTATCAAAGACCTCAAAGGCATGGCGATACAGAATATCCGCACTGTGAGCCACATACACAGAACTGGTGATTTCCAACGCCGGGTTGGACACGGGCGCGCCGATGGGACCTCTCATGTAAAAGCCCGCGATCATCTGCATCCCCCGCATCACGCCCTTCAGTTTGTCTTTGACATCTTCAAAAGCTTCATTTCTGAGCTTTTTGTTGGCAAGAGAACTGATGTCTTCGCCGTCATTGGCAATGTAAAATGTGCGATCCGGAATCCGCCCCTGCTCATCTTTGAGATCATAATGAATCGTATGATCTTTCATGGGCAGGCGTTCTTCCTCGCCATTTTTAAGCGATAATTCACGGATATACTGCCTATCTGCATCAGAGCCGGTATTGATAAAAATACTGTCCGGTTCGCATAACGCCGCTGAATTGGCAATTCGGATCAGCACTTCGGCATTCTGAATCCGCTTTATTTTCAGCAGATTGTCCGCATCTGTCTTTGCTTCAAAAAGTTTCAATGCTTGCTCAATCGTGCTGATTCCGCCGATTTCTGCAACAATATCTGTGCCGCTTTTTATCTGCAACACGGGAATTCTCCTTATGTTAAATATGTCTTTGAATCCATTTCAGAACTTTATCGAACTCATCCTGAATCTCTTTGAACGCTTTTCCACGATGACTGACCGCATTTTTTTCTTCCGAATTCATCTCCGAAAAGGTCTTTTTGAGCGGCGGATAATAGAAAATGGGATCATATCCGAAACCGCCGGTTCCCGAAGGCTGTTCAGCAAGAACTCCTTCGCATCGGGCTTCATAAGTCAATGCCTGTCCTGCGGGAACCGCAATAGATACCACGCATTCAAACCTTGCGCTGCGATTGCGCCTTCCCGTCATTTCCGCTAACAGTCTGACATAGCGCTGCTGATCTGTGGCATGTTCTCCGGCATACCGTGCAGAAAAAACACCGGGCGCGCCGCCGAGCGCATCCACACAAAGCCCGGAATCATCTGCCAATGCCGGAAATCCCAGCACCCTTGCGGCAAAACTTGCTTTTTTATAAGCGTTTTCTTCAAAGGTCAGCCCATCTTCAAGCACTTCCGGAATGGGACCGAAATCATCCAGATTTTTAATCTTTACCGGATAGCCGCTTAACAATTCTTTTATCTCCGAGGTCTTGCCTTTGTTCCGCGTGGCAATGACCAGCGTGATCGGATCGTTCATCATAACCCCTTAAAATATTATATAACAACATCATAGCAAAATCAAATAAAAGAACCCTTTCGGAATTGCTTCTCAAAAGGGTTCTTAAAATTAAGCATAAAATTCATGGTAAAATCAGTCTTTGAAGACCAATTTTCCACCCATAAACCCTGCAACGCCTGCCGCAGCCAGCATCAACAGCGATACTGCCACGAACAAGCCGCCGTGAGAAGATGCGTCTTCCAAAATATACGGATCAACCAGCCACCAGATCGCCATAATCGCGGAACACAGCGTAACGATTCCGCCGCAGACCATCTTAATCAGAAACAGGTTGGTCATAGCACCCTTATATCGGTTCTGCCAGTCCGCATACCCGGAAAACAATACCATCGGCATAGTCAGCAGGACAAATGCGATATTATATTGCGCCGCAACCTCAAAATGCTCGTTGCCGGTCAGAATGGCAAGCAGAATAAAAAATACAGACAAGGGAACTACGCCGTTCGGAAAATGCACCGAAATCGGATGTGCGTGATGCTTGCTCATCAGTTCCGTAATCATCGCATAAATCCGAGCATACTCGGATTGCGGAGGCTTGACTTGGGGTTTTTCTTCTTTTTTCTCAAGCGGAACAGTTTGAGAAGCAGCTTGCTCAATCACTTCTTCAAACATATTCTTTGCCGCGCCGCAGACCGGACAGATATCCGGCGGCTCATTCCCTTCGTGAATATAGCCGCAGACCGAACATTGCCACTTTTTCATACAAAAATACCTTTCTTTTTTAGATTTTACCATAATCAGAAAAAGCAACTGCTCTGCTTATTTCTGCAATTTTTCTGACTCTCCGTTGTTTAAATGAGTAATATCTTTCAATCCTTAAAAAATCCTTAAATCCTGATTCAGAATCAGGATTCAAAGATGATGACGGATTAAAGGATAAATCTCTCATTCTTATGATTTTCTCTGATTTCTATGATTAAAAATTATGCAATAGTCTGACGATATTGATAAATAAACGCTTCTGGACGCAATACTTCAAATGCAGCGCCGACTATTTCGGATAGAAAATGCCGGTTATCCGAAATCAGATATTTCACTCCCTGCCATTCGGCAAATGCCCCGATAAACGCATCCGCCTTCTCCGGTAAACCACTGTCAATATATTTTTTAACCAAAGTAAGCGGAACAGGCTCGTCAATAATCTTTACATGCGGGGCTTTACCCAGCAACGCATAAAGTAATTTTGTCTGAATATCATCCAGATTACGGATTACTTCTTTTATGACCAGACGGGGAATAACAACATCCAAGTTCGGCAATAACAACATCAGGTTTTCCGAAGCCGGATCCGTACCTGAAATTCCGAAAATAAACTGATTGCTGTCAATACAGATTCGCATACTCTGCCTCGAAAATCTGTCGCCGTTGTTCACGCAGATTGGCTATCACTTCTTCTTTTGTTTCTCCCAGCCCGAAACCGCCGGAGGAACGTATCTGCTGCTGTAAATAGCGGAATTCACGATACCAAGCCTCATGACGGACTTCGGCAAGATAACGCTGCACTGCCTGAGAAATAAAGGCATGAAGATCAGAAAAAGACAGTTCCTTCTGCGCCCATATCAGTTCACTGTAAAGATTTTCAGAAACTTCCCATACAATTTCACGATATGACATTGATTTCTCCTTGCTGAGTGGTTTGTAATCTTACATATCCTTCAATCCTTATAAAATCCTTC
>DYRC01000335.1 GCA_020718925.1 Desulfonema limicola | reverse complement strand
TATATATAGGTATAAAGGCAAATTTAAGATCATAAAACGGCTCGTATCAGTTGCCAGTATGCGCCGACATGGTGATCTTTACAGCCTTGTGAGAAGGCGTATATTTTTTAGTGTCAGGATGGTTTAATTTTCAACAAGAACAGGAGGTAAAACTAATGGCAAAACACAAAACCCCTTTGTTGGATCAGCTTGAATCAGGACCGTGGCCGAGCTTTGTGTCTGACATGAAGCAGGAAGCCGAAGCAAGGGCAAAAAATGTCAAAGGGCTTGATTATCAGACTCCGGTAGAGGTTGTAGATGATTTGCTGGGGCTGCTCGAACTGTCTTTCGTAGATGGAACAACACATTGGAAACACGGCGGTATCGTGGGTGTTTTCGGGTACGGCGGCGGTGTTATCGGAAGATATTGCGATCGGCCGGAAAAATTCCCCGGTGTTGCTCATTTTCACACCATGCGCGTTAATCAGCCCGGCGGCAAGTTTTATACCACCGCATATTTGAAAGAAATCTGCGATTTGTGGGATTTGCGCGGCAGCGGTCTGACCAACATGCACGGTTCCACCGGAGACATTGTTCTTCTCGGAACAACCACCCCGCAGCTTGAAGAAATTTTCTTTGAACTCACGCATAAGATGAATCAGGACTTGGGCGGTTCAGGCTCCAACCTGAGAACCCCGTCTGATTGCGTCGGTGCAGCCCGGTGCGAATATGCCTGTTATGATACTCAGGCATTGTGTTATGCGCTGACGATGGAATATCAGGATGAACTTCATCGTCCGGCATTTCCCTATAAATTCAAGTTCAAGTTTGACGGCTGTCCGAACTGTTGCGTAGCTTCGATTGCCCGTTCTGACATGTCCTTTATCGGAACATGGAAAGATGATATCCGCATTGATCAGCAAGCAGTTGCAGCGTATATCGGCGGCGAATTGAAACCCAATGCTGGCGCTCATTCAGGACGCGACTGGGGTAAGTTTGACATTCAGAAGGAAGTTATCGGACGCTGCCCGACCGAGTGTATGTGGATGGACGGCAAAACCCTCAAGATTGATAATCGTGAATGTACGCGGTGTATGCACTGTATCAATGTCATGCCCAGAGCTTTGAGAATCGGCAATGACAGAGGTCTTTCGATTCTGGTCGGCGCAAAGGCTCCGATCCTTGACGGCGCACAGATGGGTTCTCTGCTGGTTCCCTTTGTATCTGTCGAAGATCCGTATGATGAAATCAAAGAAGTTGTTGAAGGCATCTGGGATTGGTGGATGGAAGAAGGCAAGAACCGTGAGCGTTTGGGCGAGTTGATCAAGCGTCAGGGCTTCCAGAAGATATTGGAAGCAGTCAACATCAAACCTATGGCTCAGCATGTCAAAGAACCGCGCTCCAACCCCTACATCTTCTGGAAAGAAGAAGAAGTCGAAGGCGGCTGGGCACGCGATGTCAAAGAATACAGAAAGCATCATCAGAGATAAGGGAGGGAGACACCAATGGCATTCATATCCACAGGTTATAATCCGGAAAAACCCCTTGAAAACCGGATCACCGATATCGGACCGAAACATTTTGACGAGTTTTATCCTCCGGTTATCAAAGCTAACAAGGGAAAATGGCTGTATCACGAAATTCTGGAACCCGGCGTATTGGTTCATGTCTCAGAGACCGGTGATGAAGTTTATACGGTCAGAGCAGGCGGCGCCCGTCTGATGAGCGTTACCCACATCCGGGAAATCTGCGAAATTGCCGATAAACACTGCGGCGGTTATCTTCGCTTCACCACCCGTAACAATATTGAGTTTATGGTGGACAGCAAAGATAAAGTCAAAGCGTTGAAAGCAGACCTTGAAAGCCGCAAATTTCCGGGCGGTTCTTTCAAATTTCCGGTCGGCGGAACAGGCGCCGGCATTACCAACATCGTTCACACTCAGGGATGGATTCACTGCCATACCCCTGCCACCGATGCTTCCGGTACAGTCAAAGCAACGATGGACGCGGTGTTTGACGATTTCAAAACCATGAGACTTCCCGCACACCTCAGAATTTCTATGGCGTGCTGTCTGAATATGTGCGGCGCGGTTCACTGCTCTGATATTGCTATTCTGGGCTATCACCGCAAACCCCCGATGTTAGATCATGAATATCTGGACAAAATGTGCGAAATTCCGCTGGCAATTGCAGCATGTCCTACCGCTGCTATCAAGCCGTCCAAAATAGAACTGGAAGGCGGCGTGAAAGTCAACAGCGTGGCGGTCAACAACGACAGATGTATGTTCTGCGGAAACTGCTACACCATGTGTCCGGCTATGCCTCTGTCTGACAAGGAAGGCGACGGCATCGTTCTGATGGCTGGCGGCAAAGTTTCCAACCGCCTCAGTGCGCCCAAGTTCTCCAAAGTTGTTGTGGCGTTCCTGCCCAACGACACCCCGCGTTGGCCCAAAATGACCAAAACCATTACGCAGATGATTGAAGCTTATGCCAAAGGCGCCCGCAAGTATGAACGCCTTGGCGAATGGGCGGAGCGTATCGGATGGGAAAGATTTTTTGAGAAGTGCGAAATTGAGTTCACGCATCACCTGATTGACGACTTCCGTGATCCGGCATATTATACATGGCGCCAGACCACGCAATTCAAGTTCTAATCATATCTGAACCAGCGGCAGGGAATGAAAATGTTGTTTCCTGCCGCATTCATTGAAAAGAGGGTTTATGGAATACGAAGAGATTAAAAAGAAAGTCGTTGATGAGCTGACCCGAAAGCTTAAAACGAAATCCAAATTTTATTTTAACGATCTGGCTGGCATTATCGGCGGCAAACCCAGAGAAGCCAAGAAATTTGTTACCCAGATGATCGAAGACGGCACGTTGGAGTTCTGGTCAAGCGGCAGCACCTCAATGTACGGACTCAAAGGAATGGGAAAACAAGCCGGGGCGGAACACGAAGATTAATACGCTGATTTTCTTCATAGAAAGCCATGCTCAATGGATTTTCCCAGAATAGTGATGTCGGCATTGCGGGGCGGATCGGGAAAGACCGTCATTTCCATCGGAATCATTGCGGCATGGAGACAGCGTGGTATCCCCGTATCGCCCTACAAAAAAGGTCCGGATTATATTGACGCAGGCTGGCTTGCTCTGGCAGGAAGCCGGCCTTGCTATAATCTGGATACCTACCTGATTGATTCCTCTCGGATTTTCAATTCGTTTCTGACACATACCCACCCCGGCGATGTTGCCGTGATTGAGGGCAATCGGGGATTGTATGACGGAATTGATATGTCCGGCTCTACCAGCACTGCCGAACTGGCAAAATTGCTCTCTGCCCCGGTAATTCTGTGTCTGGATTGCACAAAATCCACGCGCACGATGGCGGCGGCAGTTCTGGGATGTCTTCATTTTGATCCGGGTGTGAAAATCAGCGGCGTGATTTTAAATCATGTTGCCGGAGCCAGACACGAGGCAATTTTACGAAAAAGCATTGAAGGACACTGCGGCATTCCGGTATTGGGCGCATTGCCCAAGCTGAGTGAGCAGAATTTTCCCGAAAGGCACATGGGACTTGTGCCGACTGCGGAACATGAATGGGCAAACGAATCGGTCTCTGCAATTGCTGCGATTGCCGAAAAATATCTTGATCTTGATGCGTTGCTGCAAACTGCCCGCGCTGCTTCTCACAATGAAATGAGAATTGAAGAAATGAGAATTGAGAAATCACTTCTCACTTCTCACTTCTCACTTCTCACTCAGAACCCTACCATCGGCATTATCCGGGATTCCGCGTTTCAGTTTTATTATCCTGAAAATATTGAGGCTCTGCGTCTTGCCGGGGCAGAGATTGTTTTTTTCAGTCCGCTCTCTCATACTTCGGTTCCCAAAATAGACGCGCTTTACATCGGTGGTGGTTTTCCTGAAACTCATGCACAGGAATTGGCTGAAAACAAAAGCTTTCGGGAAGAATTGAAGCGTCTTGCCGAAGATGGGCTGCCGATTTATGCCGAATGCGGAGGACTGATGTATCTGGGAAAAGAACTGATCTTGGAAAAAAAATCTTATCCGATGGCAGGTGTTTTACCCTTATCCTTCGGACTTTTCAAACGACCGCAGGGGCATGGCTATACCGAGATCGAAGTTACCGGACAAAATCCGTATTTTGATATTGGCGAAAAAATTTTAGGGCATGAATTTCATTATTCACGGGTATTGTCTTATGACGGAGATGAAAACAGCTTTGCGTTTTTAATGAAACGGGGCGTAGGATTGCTCGGAAACAAAGACGGCTGCATGTATAAAAACGTCATTGCCACTTACACTCATATTCATGCTTTGGGAACGCCGTCATGGGCAGATGCGATAGTGAAAGCGGCATTGCGTTTTGCAAATAAAA
>DYRC01000334.1 GCA_020718925.1 Desulfonema limicola | reverse complement strand
TCGTATAATATCGGAATGTGTTTGGATTCTGAAATAAAACGAACAGCAGCAAGACTCTGCATAACGACTACCATCAAATCGGTCGGGCGCAGTTCCAATTCCAATTTTCCGGATTCGATTTGGGCAATATCCAGCAAATCAGATACCAGATTGATGGACGTATCAGCAAGGAGATTTCCCATGTCCATAAGCTCGATGTCTTCGGCGCTCAATCGGTCAGATAAAGACATCCGCAGCAACTCGAAAATGGTTTTCATCCCGCCGATAGGATTTCTGAGATCATGCGCTGCCATCCCCAAAAAACGATTTTTGCGCTCATTGAGTTTGTTTGAAATTTCAAGCTGTTGATAAAGATCGAGATTTTCAAATGCTATGATACATTGCTGTACCATAATATCAATCAGATGCCGCTCTTCTTCACTGGTAAGACTTGCGTCTTCAAGATAGATAAACCCTCTGATATATTCACGTATCTTCAAGGGAATCAGTATTGACACAGGGGGCAGACTGCTTTCGGAATAATGCAATGCCTGTCTGATCTTTTCCAACTCTTCAGGGCTGACATATTTGATAAAACGACCTGTTCCTGCCCGAATCGCAAACTTATCTCCGTCCTCAATCAGGGCAATGAAACCGTTGGCAGAAATCAGATTATGTTCTCCGAGATGACATAATCCGATCACCTGCATCAGTACGCCCTCCAAAAATTCTTCCATAGGCTGAACCCGATGCAACTGGGGCGCGGAATTAAGAATTTTTTCAAGTCCATGCCGATTTCGCTGAATAATGCTGAGGTCGCGATACGCTTCGATAGCAGAACGGAGCGTTGTATAAAGTTTGTCAGCAACCAGTTCGGTTTTTTCTTTATAATCGTCAATATCAAAATGATCAATCACATAGCGTTCAGGCGCGGAACCGGGCTGACCGGTCCGGATAATTAAGCGGATAGCGGTGTTTTTAAGTTCTTCTCTGATAAATCTGACCAATCTCAGTCCCGCATCTTCGGTTTCCATGACCACATCAATCAGCGCAGCCGCAATGTCAGGATTAGCCCTCAGAATGTCCATCGCTTGTGCGCCGGACATGGCGTTAAGAAATTCAATCTTCCGATCCGCAAAGTTAAGATTTTTGAGGCTCAGTTTGGTAATGGCATGAACATCCGGCTCATCGTCAACCACCAGAATTTTCCACGCTGAAAATCCGGAGTCATAAAATCCGGGGTGATATGATACCTGTTTTTCAGGCTGTGTCTGCGATCTTTTTTCATCAGACGCTTCGGCTTTTTTGCGGATAAGTTTCATTTAGACCTCGCTGTTTTTATTATAGAATATGTGTTTTAATTTAAAGGTAACAGATTTATTTCGTTAAATTGTTTAAAATCCTTCCTATTGAATGTCCACAAGAAATCAATCTGATTGGCAATTACAGTCGCTGCAATATTGGCATCGTGAATTTTATGTCCTGAAATTTTATATCGGCTGATTAATTGTTTCAAGATTTCAATACTTTGATTCGTATCATAAAGAATGTCGAAAATATTCTGAAACTCAGATACTTTTATCAAAATTTCCTTTGAATTTAAAGGCTTTTTGAAAATTTTACTGTTTGTGGCAATAGCAACATATTCTCTGATAATCTGACCAGAAATAAAAAATGAACATGCCTGATTATATAAATCTTCAAATCTTTCAGTAATCATGCGATGTTTTTCAGGCTCAAAATCTTCAAATGTTTGATAAATAAGAATATTTGTATCAATAAAAATCTTCACGATAAGCATCCTCTCTTGTAAAATCCCGCAGCTTACCGCCACATTTAAATGTGGTGAGCCTGATTTCACGCTTCTTTATTTCACGAATTTCATTGTTGAAAGGCAAAATGAGTATCTCTATTCTTTTATGAAGATACTCATCAGGAATATGAATAACATATTTATTTATATCAGGTATTATGATTTCTCTAAGCATGTTCCCCTCCTATTTTCTCAACCGGAAATATGATATGAAACTGCGTCCCCATGCCCGGCGAGCTTTCACAGGTAATCGTACCTTTCAACCGGCTGCTAACAATATTGTAGCAGATATACAGCCCAAGTCCTGTACCGCCTCTGGCGCGGCGGGTCGTGAAAAACGGCTCAAACAGCTTTTTTACCACAGCCTCGTCCATGCCTTGTCCGGTGTCGCCATAATCCAGATACACCATACCATCTTTAAGTCGCGCCTGTATAGAAATTTTCCCCGTCAATTTCCCGTCTTCAAACCCGTAAATCAGGCTGTTCATCATCAGATTGGTCAGTATCTGGCTGATTGCGCCCGGATAGCCGTAAATATTGAGTTTTTCCGGGCAGTCCGTAATGATTTCAATGCTTGTCTGCCTGAATTTATTGTTCAGACTTATCAGCAGATCGCGGATGACCTCGCTGATGTCAAACAGCCGCTTGGTTTCCACGCTCTGATCAATGGACGTTTGTTTGAAACTTTTGACAAGTTCCGCAGCCCGCTTCAGATTGGAAAGCGTCAGTTCCGAAGCTTCTTTAATCGTCTCAAGATTTGATACCAATTCTTCTTCATCTGCTTCTTCCTGTGCCAACATCCGGGTGATGTTCTGTTGTGCGTCATAAAGGCTTGAAGACGCGGTAATTGCTATGCCTATCGGCGTGTTGATTTCATGGGCAAATCCTGACACAAGCCTTCCTAAAGACGCCATTTTTTCGCTCTGAACCAGTTTTTCCTGAGCAAGTTGCAGTGCCGCATAAGCATTTTCCAGTTCAAGATTCTTCTTCTCCAACTGCCGCTGAATGATTTCAAGATCGTTATTCAGACGGGTCAGTTCTTCATAATATTTCTTTTCAACTTCGGTCTGTCCGCAAGACGCGCTGATCTGCTCTTTCATCAAGGCTCTTACGGCATTTGCCTGTTCATTATTGATAATCATCAGTTCTTCGCAAAATTGAATCACGTCTGTTCGTGTTTTCGAGCCGACAATAAAGATACTGTCCGGCATGGCATAGCCCGCAAAATGAAGCACCTCACAGGCATTGTGTTGCATCACGCAGAGTTCCCAGTCAAACGCCGTGCCTTTTTCTTTCACTTCAGATAAGAATTTAAAGGCTTTACTGACGCTTTCCGTATCAAATGCCATGATGAAGGGCTGACCGGGTTTGAGTTTTTCAGACAGCCCCATATCATCTCTTAAAAATCGGTTAAGTCTGCCGTGCATGTCGCACAAAAACGCAACGCCGATGATGTCTTTTTCGGATATTTCCACAATATCAACCCTGCATGATATTTACAGTTTTAATGACAATTCTCTTAAAATGTATTATAATGCGTCTCAGTTTTTTTAACAACAGAATCTGAAAAAAATTCCGAAATCGAAGAAAAGCAGCTTAAAAATATTTGACATTTTTCCCGAAATCGTGTCTGTTAGGTTTACGAAAGTTTCTTTCGTTGAGACAAAAATCCTTGAAAAACGCTGAAAAGGTTTGAAATTTATGAGCAGAACTGTAAAATGGCTGTTATGGGGACTGTATGGCATTGCGCTTGTCCTTGTTTTTGTTTATTATCTGTTTCCATCAGACGCGCTCAGAGAATATGCGGCAGCAAAAGTTAAAAGCAGAAATCCTGATTTAAGTCTCAGAACAAAGCGCATAGCTCCTGCGTTTCCGCCGGGAGTTACGATTTACGGCGCTGATCTTCTTAACAAAGAGCAGGTATGGATTGAGACGGATTATATCCGGATATTGCCCAAAATCATGTCGCTGTTCGGCAAAAACAGGAGATTTTCATTCAAAGGCACGGCTTGGAAGGGAAATTTTAACGGACAGACAATTGTTTCAACGCCTGTAACAGATAACGAAGACGCGCTGAAAGCATCTGCGGTTTTTTCCGGCATACGCGTGGAGCAGATCAAAGCGTTGCAGGAAATGAGCGGCAAGAAAATTGCATCAGGGATTCTGGCAGGAAATATTGTGTATCATCAGAAAAAGACCGGGGAGAGTTTTGAGTCCAAAATTGCCATATCGGGTCTTGGCATTGACATTGTAACGCCGATGATGAAGCTTCCGACCGTAACCTTCAAAAGCGCGGATGCTGAGATCATTTCTGCGGATATGAAAATCATACAACTCAGACAATGCAATGTCAAAGGCGAGCAGGCAAATGGCAATATTACCGGAACAATAACGACTCAGACGCCGTTTGAAAAAAGTCTGATTGATCTCAAAGCGGATATTACGCTGAATCCGGCGTTTATCGCAGGGATAAGCAAAAGTTTTCCGGCGGCGTCTTTATTCCTGAACAACAAAAAAGGCGGAACGATTTCGTTTAAAATCAACGGAACGATTGAACAGCCTTCGTTTTCTTTGAAATGATAAGCGGA
>DYRC01000044.1:6678-18546 GCA_020718925.1 Desulfonema limicola | reverse complement strand
TTATCCGAACTCAGTTCATTGTTCAAGCCTGTTATGACAGGAAAAATGACTGTGAGACACCTTCGGGATTATACGCAGGGAGAACTGAGGCATATAAGACTGAATTTCAGAATACTTACAGCATTGCTGAAACGCAGAATTCAGATCCGTTACGGGTGAGATATAAGGAGATGCCCCGCTCCGGAATACGGGGATAATCTTCTCACATTTTTTTCATAAAGAAAAGAGTAAAACCTGAACAGAAAAATACCGGATCAGGAAACCCCGATCAGACAATCAGATCGGGGAAACAGGAGAGGTGTTTCTGTGTTGAAATCGTTTCTCTTTTTGTCAGTTACGTTTATTTTCATGCTGAATCACTGTAAAATATCTTGAGAATTTACAAATTCTGAGATAGCATATCATAAATTGAACCCGGTAAGGAAAAAAATATGAAATCAGACCCATCAGGGGCTTCAGGCGCAAGCTTCAAATTTGATTCGGATTCTATCGAACCTGAAATCTTAAAGAGCCGACAGAAGACTCGAAGACGCAGGAGGGGGAAAACCTCTTTGGCTATCATTATTGTGGCAGCCTTAATCCTTATCTCAGATGGCATTCTCGTGGGTGTTTTTGTAAGCAGATATCTGCGCGGAGTCAATGATAGAAAAGCTGATCCGCCTCAGCATATTGAAATAAAATCCTTTTCATATCATAAAACCGACCAGATAATTTCACATACAGATGTTTCTTTGAAACCTCGTATCGAAGTTCAGCCTGTAAAAAAAGACAGCGTTCAGACTCAGATAAAAGATGAAAAAATTCAAATCTATTCATGGGTAGATGAAAAAGGCATTAAGCATTATTCAGATACTGTCCCGTCTGTGCAGGTTGAAAAACTTTCTGATCGGAGTCGGTAATGAACTGGCAGCAGCTTTGCACAGACCCTGTTTTATGCGATCTGCCGTATAAAATCGAATTGAATGAAAGAGGACAGATAATTATGTCTCCGGCGCGGTTGGCACATAGCGCATTTCAATCTCTGATAGACAGGAAATTGGCGCAACTGATGCCCCAAGGCATAACGCTCACCGAATGCGCCATCCGAACCCGTAAATGCACAAAAGTTGCCGATGTTGCATGGTTTTCAAAGTCTCTATGGGAACAGGTGAAAGACGAATATGACTCCCCGGTCGCACCTGAAATCTGTATTGAAGTGCTTTCTCCGGGCAATACTGCCAAAGAAATGCGGGATAAAAAGCGTCTTTATTTTGATTCAGGCGCGGAAGAAGTCTGGTTCTGCAATGAAAACGGCAAAATGAATTTTTACGGTAAAAACGGCAAACTGAAAAATTCAGCGTTGGTACCTGAATTTCCGAAGAAAATATAGAAAAAGATTTATCTGACTGAGGGTTTGACATGAAACTTCTTCACGACATCACCTTGCATCTTGACGACATCAATGATTTTTTTGTTGCATCGCCGTCTGATCCGCTTTCGGAAAATGCCAGCTACATTTCCGGCGTTGATCGGATCATCAATGAATTAAAAGGGACGGATTTGGATACATTGGTCAGAACCACGATTTTTCTGCCTGTTTCCAAAAATACTCCGGAGATTGAAAGCCGTCTTAAAAAAGCGATTGCCCGCTATTGTAAGCTTCATATTGCGCGAAATGAAAATGAAATTGCCGCCCTGTTCAAAACCGGCTGGAAATCGCTGTATACCGGCGGGCTGTGCATTCTCGGCTTGCTGTTGGTTTCGCCGATGCTGGATCATCTCAAAGAAGCAGCTCAGGCGCATTATTTTTCTAATTTTTTAACAGACTTTATTACTATCGGCATCACCCTGTTAAGCTGGATCAGCATGTGGCAGCCGTTGGAAATTTTTCTGTATCGCTGGTGGCCCTTTCAAAGAGAAAATCGGATTTTTGAAACCATGACAAAGATGGATATTATCATCAGAAGCGTTTGATATGATTATTGAACATGCAAAAGATGTACTGAGAACAGAGGCAGAGGCGATCCTGAAATTGATTGATCGCATCGGCACAGAATTTGAAACTGCGGTTGAGATGATTTGCAATTCAAGCGGGCGTCTGATTGTAGGCGGCATCGGCAAATCCGGCATTATCGGGCGAAAGATTGTGGCGACCCTGAACAGCACCGGTACCCAGTCGTTTTTTCTGCATCCGGTCGAAGCCATGCACGGCGATCTGGGCATGGTGTGTGCGGATGATGTTTTTCTGGCAATTTCCAAAAGCGGCGAAACCGAAGAGTTGAATCTGCTGCTGCCCGTTATCCGCAGAATCGGCTGCAAAATTATTGCGTTCACCGGCAATCTGTTTTCCAATATGGCAAAAAACAGCGATGTTACGATAGACGTGGGCGTGGAGAAAGAAGCCTGCGATATTGACGCGCCCACTGCCAGCACAACGGCTATGCTTGCAATGGGCGATGCATTGGCGGTGGCGCTGATTCACAAAAAACAATTCAAGACCAGCGATTTTAAAAAAATTCATCCCGGCGGTATGCTCGGACAGCGATTATCCTGCAAAATCAGGGATATTATGCTGGGCGCTGATTTTTTACCATTGCTTTCTGATGATGCGTCTATGGAAGAGGCTGTGGCAGAGATGGATCGGCTGGGATTAGGTGTTGTGTTTATTTCAGATTCGGAAAAACGGCTGTGCGGAATTATCACGGATGGCGATTTGCGGCGGATGATGGTGAAAAAAAAGCCGATTTTTGATCTGACGGTTAAAGAAGTGATGATCCGAAATCCGCGAACTTTATCTCCGGATTCTCCGACATACGACGCGCTGAATATCATGGAGCAGCATCAGATTACCGTGCTTCCGATTACAGATGCTTTCGGAAAAGTCGCAGGTATTCTGCACCTGCATGATATTCTGGGCAAGGGGGAATTTAAATTCAACGGAAATTTCTGATAGGCTGAAATTCAAAAGTCGTGTATACTACCTCGTTCTTTTAAGGACGGGGTTTTTATTTTTTCTTGCTCTTGAAAATTCAGGGTGTTATACTGATCAAAATAGCCCTTAATGAAAGAGAACTCTATATATAAATCGGTGAAAATATGGTAAAAGCCTTTTATGATGCGTATCATCGCTTTGCCCGGTTTCCCCTGATCGGCGGGATCGGAGAGACGTTTTATGTGCAGAACATTGCCAAAGAAGCTGTTCAGCGGATGACCAAGAGTATCGTATCGGAACGCTTCGGCAAAACTTTAGCTATCGGGCAGTCCGGCGCCGGAATCTCCACCGCGCTGCATCGCTTGGCTCAGGAGCAGACAATCACCGATACGCATCATGTTATTTTCTTTTCAGCAGCCGATGCCCTGAGTGTTACGGATGCCGAACCGATTGAGCTTTTTATCGTTATCTGGATAAAACTGATCTGTGCCATGCAGGAAAGAAATATCGAAATTCCGGCAAAAACCTTTGATTTATTGGCAAATATAACGAGCGAAGGCATAAACACCAAAAAAACAGAGACGGAACTGGCGCGGATGATTTCTTTGAAAATAAAAACCGATCCTGAGTTTCGCCACAATATCGTAAAACGCTTTATGATCAAAACAGAGACCATGGAAGAGCATATTTCCGATCTGTGCTGGATTCTTTCCGGGCAGGTTCATGCCGGATACAGAATGAACGAAGCGGTATTCAAAAAGTTTCAAGACGAAGATATGTCGCAAAATATTCTTTCCAAACTCGAAGGATTGAAAGATCAGGAATATAAAAGCGAGCTGACATTTTTACGCACGATTGAAGGCATTATCGGAGAACTTCAGACGCTTCATTATAAACCGGTATTTTTGAAACATGCGTGGGTAGAAGAGAAAAAAGACGTTCTGATCGTGATAGATGAGATGAATCACCTGAAGCGGGAAATCACAGAAAAAATATTTTTTGAAAAAAAGACAATGTTTCATGGGCTGGAAGCAAAAATGATCTTTGCATTTCCGTTATCTTTATGGCATCATCCTGCATTTTCCGATGTGTTAAGTTATTTTCGCTGTGAATTTATCCGCCCTCTGAGTGTATATGATGCTGTCGGGAATTATCGGGGAGAGAGTCTGAATATTATGAAAGAGGCGATTCTGAAACGGATAGAACCGTCTCTGATTTCCGATGATGCTATTGCAACGCTGATTGATGTCAGCGGCGGACTGATGGGCGATCTGATGGGTTTTATGCAGAATGCCTGTTTAAGGGCGATTGAGAAAAAAGCGGCGATCATCGGCAATGATATTATCGCAGAGGTTATTGACGACAAGATTGACGCATTTGCCCGCGTATTTGATTTTGCCGGGTATGAAAATGCTCTAAGAACCATTATCAGAAGCAAAAAAAAGGCAACCATTCATAATAAAGACCTGATTTATTTGTTAAACTACGGATTTGTTTTGGAATATGGAGACAGCCCGGATACTCTCTGGTATGACGCGCACCCATGTCTGATATTTGACAGGAAATCATGATGAATATTTCCCAGCTTGCAGAAGACAGTCGGTTCAGACTTTTGAAAACAGAACTGGAAATTTCCCGGGACGCGATATTTATGGCGATCTATCGGGATGAGAGTGTAAAAGAAGCGGTTATCGGGGAGCTGAAAAAAGCAGTGCCATCCTGCGAACATCTTCTTCCCGCAGAAAATATTTCAGCCCTTATTGCCCAATATCGTCCTGAACATCCCACTGTTTTCTGGGTAAGCCCTGAAGCGGAAAAAGATGTTTTTTCTTCTTTTTCGGAAGTTTATCATGGAAAGGTCAGTGTGTATGATTTTTCAGGCGTTTCAGAGGAAATCAGACAGGTACGAAGAGGCACCCTGATTAGCGAAGGGCTGCCCGGAGCGGTGATTGAAAAATTTTCAAAATATCTTGAAAAAGCGGTTTGGCAATATGAGCAGACAGAAGCATATTATATTCCGTCTTATTTCACCAATCGGAAAGGGAAAACTTTTGCGCTGGATGATTTGGTCAGGGTGTTTCTGGCAGATACCGGAAATACCAATTTATTGCTGGTTTTGGGCAGCAGCAATTCAGGAAAAACCCGCTTTCTGTCGCATTGCTTTGCTGCATTGTCCCGGCAGTTTCTGAAAGATTCCGACAAAGAGCGCATCCCTGTTTTTATCTCTCTTGAGGCATATTCCGGGAACCCGGATATGGAAAAAATTGTTTTAAAAGAATTTCAAACGACTTATGATGTTGAAATTTCTGAGGAAGCTTTCAGAGAATCATGCCGAAAAGGAAAATTTGCGTTTCTCTTAGATGGATTTGATCAGATGACGGCAAAAATGAATGTCGCTCAGATTTCCGATATTATGAAAACCATTTATCGTCTGTCTTTTGAAGAAGGCAGCGGACATCCTCTGCTGAACAAGGTCATTATGACCTGCAAGCCTCATTATATTTTTAACGATATTCAGGGCGAAAAACCATCATCTGAAGATTATACGCCGCTGTATCGGGAATACGCGCCGAAACGCAACGTCGAAGCGGTGTGTATCAATCCTAAAATATTGGATGAGGCGCGGTTGAAAGAATATGTGTTGAAAACGATCAGAGACGGCATTGCAGCCCGCAACATTCTAAGCCTTCTCCATGATGACTACATTCTGAAGGAAATATCCGAACCGTCTTTGTTTCAGAATATGCTCATTCAAACCATGCCGATCTTTCAGGACAAAAAAGAAATCAATGCGGCGGATGTTTATCGCGCCTATACGGATATATGGATAAACTGCGAGGATTTCCGATGTCAGTTGTCTGCGGAAAAAAGGAAATTGCTGGTATGGGAAGCTGCCCGGAATCAGATTCCCGGTGAAAGCGAAGATTTGCGTTTCTGTCCATTTCTGCGCTACGATGAAAAAGGAAAATATAAGTTCACACATAACTCCTTTTTAGCTTATTTTCTGGCACAGCAATATTTTGAACGGATTAAGCATAAACAGGAGCGGCTCTTTCCGGCTGCTGATTTGAATAACGAGACGGTTTTCTTTCTGAAACTGATTATCTCCTCTGCAAAAGCCGAACTTAAAGGACTGGATTTAAGCGAATTGAATCTTGAAAATGCCAATTTATATAAGGCGGAGTTAAGCGGCGCAAATCTGAACAAAACCAATCTGAAATCTGCCGAACTCATGGGCGCTGCGCTTCAGGATGCAGACTTAAGCGGCGCAAATATGACAAAAGCAAGGCTTACGCGGGCAAATTTTCAGAACGCGGATCTTGCGGGAACCAATCTGAGCAAAGCCCGGCTCAGAGATGCGGATTTAAGAACCGCAAGGCTTAATGGCGCAAATTTTCATTCAGCAGATCTGACCGGCGCAAAACTGACCGGCGCAAAACTCACCTTTACCGGACTTGACGAAGCGGATCTCACCCGTGCAGATTTAAGCGGCGCTGTTCTTACCGATTCGGATTTGACGGGCGCGAAATTGTGTCAGGCGAATCTCAATAAAGCGGATCTGACCGGCGTAAATCTTACCGATGCGGATCTGACGGATGCGGATTTAGTAGAAGCCATCTTGTCCGAAGCGGATTTGCGAAAAGCCAAGTTGGTGATGACAAATCTGACTTGGGCAAAGTTGAACGAAGCCGATATGAGCGAAGCCGATATGAGCCGGTGCCGATTGCGCGAAGCGGACCTGACAGAGTGCAATTTTCATCAGACGTTATTGAATCAGGCAGATTTGCGCTGGGCTAAAATTGACAGAGCCAGATTCAGGGGCGCGAAACTCCGCGAGGCGCATTTTACCGGTGCAAGCATGGTGGAAACCATCCTCAATGATGCGGATTTGTCATGGGCAAATATGAGCAGTGCCATTCTCAAAAAAGCAGACCTGACCGGCGCAGTGCTGAATGTGGCAAAGCTGAATGAGGCGGATTTGAGCGGCGCGATATTGGTCGGCGCGGATCTGACGTGGACGGATCTGTCAAAAGCGGATTTGTCCGGCGCGGATCTTTCTTCTGCCAATCTCAGTGAGTCAGACCTCAGCGAAGCAAAACTGAACGGCGCAAAACTCAGCAAGGCAAATCTTATCGGCGCGAAGATTGAAAATACCAAATTCGATGGCGCGGACATTGCAGGTGCTATTTTTAAGGAAAAAGCTACCTAACCCCCCGGCCCCCTTCCCTGTAGGGAAGGGGGAGACTTTGCTTTTGGGCAGAGACTCCCCCTCTCCGCTTCGGGGAGGGGCTGGGGGTGGGGTTTTTGACATATACTGTTAATTAAGAAAGGAGTTCAGCCATGAAGTATCGCTTTATTGCCGTAAGTCTGATGTGTCTGATTCTTATCATGTCCGCGCCGTTTGTCCGGGCGCAATCCGAAACCGGAGATGATAAAACGCTGTCCCCTTATTTTCTGGTGAAAAGCACCGATTCCGGCGTTGACCAACTGCCGCTCAAATCCACCGGCGCGGAGGTCAGTATCGCAGGCGTGATTGCTGATGTGAAGGTTACGCAGGTCTATAAAAATGAGGGAAAACAGGCGATTGAAGCCATTTATGTCTTCCCCGCCTCCACCAAAGCCTCAGTTTATGGCATGAAAATGACCATCGGCGAGCGCACCATCATTGCCAAAATTCAGGAAAAAGAAAAAGCCCGTCAGGAGTATGAGCAGGCAAAACAGGAAGGCAAAAGCGCGTCTTTGCTGGAGCAGCAGCGCCCGAATGTGTTTCAGATGAATGTGGCAAATATCATGCCCGGTGATCTGATCAAAGTGGAATTGAGCTACACAGAGCTTCTGGTTCCGACAGACGGCGTGTATGAATTTGCATATCCTACGGTAGTCGGTCCCCGGTATTCCAACAAACCCGAAGCCGCTGCACCGCCGTCTGAAAAATGGGTGCAGAATCCCTATCAGCATCAGGGCGAAGCGCCGCTGTATGAGTTTGATATTACAACTAAAATTGCCGCAAGCATTCCGATTCAGGATATTGTCTGCACCTCTCATAAAGTCAATGTCAGCTATGAGGGAGCCGGACTTGCCAATGTGAAGCTTGATCCGTCTGAAAAATCCGGCGGAAACCGCGATTATATCCTCAAATACCGCTTAACCGGCGGACAAATCGAATCCGGCTTGCTGCTGTATCAGGGTGAAAAGGAAAATTTCTTTCTTTTGATGATGCAGCCGCCCAAGCAGGTTACGGCAGCCAATATTCCGGCGCGTGAATATATCTTTATCGTGGATATTTCCGGGTCTATGCACGGATTTCCGCTGGATATTTCCAAAAAACTCTTAAAAGACTTAATCGGCGGTCTTAAACCCGATGATACGTTTAATGTGATGCTGTTTGCGGGCAGTTCATCCGTGCTTTCCGAAAAATCGCTTCCGGCTAATTCCGAAAATATCGCCAAAGCCATCAACACCATTGAGCATCAGCGCGGCGGCGGCGGCACTGAGCTTTTACCTGCATTGAAAAAAGCGTTGGCATTGCCGATGGATGAAAAACGCTCCCGTTCAATTGTTATTGTTACGGACGGATATGTGGATGTTGAAAAAGAAACATTTGAGGTCATTCGGGAAAATCTGGGTAATGCCAATATGTTTTCTTTCGGCATCGGAAGCGCGGTCAATCGCTATCTGATGGAAGGCATCGCGCGGGCAGGCATGGGTGAGCCGTTTATCCTTACCAAGCCGGATGAAGCGCCGTCAAAGGCAGAAAAATTCAGAAAATATATTCAGTCTCCGGTACTGACCAAAGTTAAAACCGATTTCGGTAGTTTTGAGGTGTATGACGTTGAACCGCCTTCAATTCCTGATGTGCTAGCAGAGCGTCCGGTGATTGTATTCGGCAAATGGAAAGGCGATGTCAAAGGCACAATCAAGCTCAACGGCGTCAGCGGAGCGGGTCCGTATTCAGCAAGTATAGATGCCGGAAGCGTAAAACCATCTCCGACAAATTCCGCGCTTAGGTATCTTTGGGCAAGACATCGGATTGCAGTCTTGGCGGATTATAATAAATTGTCCAAAGACGATAAACGCATCAAAGAAATCACACAGTTAGGCTTGGATTATAACCTGCTTACCGAATTTACCTCTTTTGTTGCGATTGATTCTTTGGTAAGAAATACAGATGGGAAATCTTCAACCGTTAAGCAGCCGCTTCCGCTGCCGCAGGGCGTTTCTGATCTTGCAGTGGGCGGCACGGCGAGATCCGCAGCACCGCTGACGCTGGGCTTCCCCGGAACCATGACAAAATCCGCAGCACCGCGTAATGGCGACAAAATGGCAACACGCCCAGCAGTTCCTGAAGAAGCCGAAGTTGTAAAAAATCTGCCCGCGCCAAAGGGACAGAAAGCTGAGGGAAAACCTGAACCCAAAAAGGACGGGACTGTAGCCAAAGCTGACGAAAAGAAAAAAGAGAAGGATGAAGATGTCAAATCCGTACGAAGCGTAACACATCTTCCTGAAAAGATGGTCATTTCCGGCAGCTTATCCAAAGCAGATATGGAAAAGATCATCGCGGAACATCTCAAAGAAATTGAGGGATGTTACCGGAAAATCAAAGAACCCGGCTCCGGTAAAGCGTCATTAAAAATTGAGATTGACGGAACCGGAAAAGTTGTAAAAGCAGAATTTGTTTCCGATGAGATTAAAAGCAGCGTGTTAAAGTCCTGCATTACCAATCTGGTCAAAGGCTGGACAATGCCCGCGCCATCAGATGGCAAGCCTGCATCTGTTGAATATTTTTTTATTTTTTAGCACCTAACCCCCCGGCCCCCTTCCCTGAAAGGGAAGGGGGAGAAATCAGATGACTCCCCTCTCCGTTTCGGGGAGGGGTCGGGGGAGGGGTAAAGGAGTTCTATGCGTCTTAACGTCAGAGCAAAGCTGTTGATACCTATTTTAGGAATTGTGGTTATCGGCATTACCGCGATTCAGTGGGTGAGTTACGTCAAAAGCCGCCAGATTCTTGAAGATGAAATTTTTGAAGGAATTCGGCGCAATGCAATAACATCGGCAATACGTTTGGATGACTGGATCAGCAATCGCACGGCTGATGTAAAAAATTGGAGCCGGAACAATATATATCTGGAAACCCTGCTCGGCTCTGATACTGCAAAAAAGAATGCAAATCAGATATTGTCATATAAAATTCAGGATTATCCGTATTATGATTCGGTGGATTTGGTTAACGACAAAGGAATAGTTGTGGCAAGTTCAAATCCCAAAAATATCGGGGTGGATGTTCATGACAGAGCGTATTTTCATTCGGCAATGGAAGGAAAAACTGTTGTGTCTGACTTGCTGATTACCAAAACCTCAAAAAGACCGGCGATTGTGATTGCTGTTCCGGTGAAAAATGAAGGGATTACATATTTAGGGATTCTCATCGGGGTGATGAAGCTGGATTTTTTGGATGAAAAAATTGTCGCGCCGATAAAAATCGGCAAAAGCGGTTATGCGGCGGTTATGGCAAAAGACGGTCTGCTGATTGCTCATCCTGATAAAAACCTTGAGATGAAAAAGAATATCAAAGATACGGATTATGGCAAATATGTCATGGCGCATAAAAATGGCAGATATAAATATTATTTTCCTGAGCAGCAGCAATGGAAAGGCATGTCCTTCAATCAGGCTGAAAAAACCGGCTGGACCGTGATTATTACCGCGCCGTTGAGCGAATTGATGGAAGGCATCAGAAAAGTAAGAAATAATTCGGCAATAGGCGCTGTAGTTCTGATCGGAATTACCATACTGGTTATCTGTTTTGTCGTGGGAAAAATGACCGCCATTATCGGATTGGCAGCCAGATATCAGAAAGAAATGGCTAAAGGAGATGTGTCGCGGGATATTGCTAAAAGATATCTTAAAATGACAGATGAATTTGGCGAAATGGCGCAGAGTTTTCAGCAGATGGTGGAAGCGCAGCGCAAAAAGGCGGAATTAGCGCGTGCGATTTCAGACGGACATCTGGATACTCAGATAGAGGTTTTTTGGGAAAAAGACGTTCTGGGGCAAGCGCTGAAAAATATGCTTGAAAACTTGAACCGCCTGATCATTATGGTCAATGATGCCGGACTTCAGGTGGCTTCCGGGGCTTCCGAAGTTTCGGATTCCAGTCAGGCACTTTCCCAAGGCGCGGCAGAGCAGGCGTCTTCTTTGGAACAGATTACCAGCGCGATGACTCAGATTGCATCCCGCACCAAAACCAATGCGGAAAACGCGTCCCAAGTCAGTCAGATTGCATCAGATACCTGTGATCTGGCATTTCACGGGAGCCGCGAGATGGACAAAATGCTCAAAGCAATGGAAGACATCAATGTATCCAGCAAATCCATTGCCAAAATCATCAAAGTGATTGATGAAATTGCGTTTCAGACCAATCTGCTGGCATTGAACGCGGCGGTTGAAGCCGCACGGGCAGGCAGGCACGGCAAAGGATTTGCGGTGGTTGCCTCCGAAGTGAGAAATCTTGCCACCCGCAGCGCCAAAGCTGCCAAAGAAACCGAAGAACTCATCGAAAGCTCGGTGAACAAGGTTAAAAAAGGAACTGAGATTGCGGGGCAGACCTCCGAAGCCTTAAATCGGATTGTGGACGCGTCTTCTCAGATGGCAAAGCTGGTACAAGATATTGCTTCTGCATCCAATGAGCAGGCACAGGCTGTGGCGCAGATCAATCAGGGGCTGAATCAGATTGAGCAGGTAACCCAGCAGAATACTGCCAGTGCGGAAGAAACCGCTGCTGCTGCCGAGGAACTGACCGGGCAGGCAGAACAGCTTAAACAGGCATTATCCTATTTCACGCTGAACCGCGATCATAAAGATTTTTCTGCTGAGTTACCTGACCCGATAAATTCTATTTCCGGCGACATGGCAGATGAGAAAAGTTATTCCGGCTCTTGGGGCGAAGAACCTGTCCA
>DYRC01000044.1:0-6578 GCA_020718925.1 Desulfonema limicola | reverse complement strand
GCCCACACATCACGGATAGCCGCCGCAACTGATGAACTGCCATCGCATTCAAAAATTGTCATAGCATTTGTGATGGCGCGGCTGAATATCGGATCAAAAGGGATTTTTCCCACGCAGACGATGCCTTTTTCTTTGCTATATGCTTGGATTTCATTGGTTTTTTCAGGATTGAGATCAAATTTGTTGATGCAGACCATGACCGGAACCTTGAAGTGTTCTGCCAATGATACAACGCGCTCCATGTCGTGTCTGCCGGAAACTGTCGGCTCTGTTACAATCAGAACGCCGTCCGCTCCGCCGACAGACGCAATTACCGGACAGCCGATTCCCGGAGGTCCGTCAGTCAGAATCAGATCAAGATTTTTTTCTTCGGCAATCTGTCTGGCGCGTTTTCTGACCATCGTTACCATTTTGCCGGAATTTTCCTGAGCAATGCCGAGCCGGGCATGAACCATTGTTCCCAGCCGGGTATCGGAAACATACCATTCTCCGCTCACATCTTCTGTAAACTCAATCGCTTTTTCCGGGCAGAAATATCGGCACACGCCGCAGCCTTCGCAGGCAATATGATCCACCTCGAATGATTCTGAAATCGCATTCCACCGGCACAACTCGCGGCATAGACCACATTGCGTACATTCCGATAATCGGATATGTGCCGTATAACTGCCTTTGTATTCATGCCGCTCGCGGATATCCGGCGTTAAAATCAGGTGCAGGTCAGACGCATCCACATCTGCATCGCATAACACACACTTTTGCGCCAATGACGCAAACGCGGCAGTCAGGCTGGTTTTGCCGGTGCCGCCTTTTCCGCTGATAATGACAAGTTCTTTCATACACCAACCTCCTGCGCCCAGCAGATTTGCCGATATAAATGTCTGAATGTTTCCGTATATTCCGGCAAAGCTTCTGTCAGCGGCACACCCCGTGAGTAAGCTTCGGCAATCCGGCGGTCAAAGGGAATTTCTGCCAGTATCGGAACAGATTCTTCCCGTGCATAGTCCCCGATAAGATTGTTGCCGGGTTCGGCGCGGTTAATCACAATTCCGCAGGGAATAGCAAGAACCCGCACGGTTTCAACCGCCAATCTGAGATCATGCAGCCCGAAAGGCGTCGGTTCTGTTACCATCAGAACAAAATCAGTATCTTTGACTGCTGCAATTACCGGGCAGGAGGTTCCCGGAGGCGCGTCAATAATGGTCAGTTTATCCGGCTTTGCATAAGCGCGCACCGCCCGGATGAGCGGCGGAGACATGGCTTCGCCTATCCTGAGCTTTCCGTGAATAAATTCAATCTGATCCCGGCGTCCGATCTCAATCACGCCAAGCTCCCGATGAATTTCCGTAATCGCTTTTTCAGGACAGACTGCCATGCACCCGCCGCAGCTATGGCACAATTCCGGGAAGGTCAGGATGGTTTTTCCCAATGGCACAATAGCTTTGAACTGACAGATTTCTCCGCATTTACCGCACTGATTACATTTGCTTTCATCTATCTGAGGAACAGGCGCGGTGATGATCTGTTGTTTTTCAAATACCGGGTGGATAAACAGATGCGCGTTCGGCGCCTCGACGTCGCAGTCTAAAAGCCGGACATCGCCGATAGATAACGCCAGATTAATTGCTATGGTGGTTTTGCCGGTTCCGCCTTTTCCGCTCGCAACGCTGATGATCATCTGTTTGTCCTTGTGTATGATTTTTTCCATGGATGTTTCTTCATTTCCTGATAATCAGACAGCGCGAGATAAAACGCGCCGATTGCCAATTCCGCACAATGCGTTTCATGGGGCGGCAGGGTTTCCAGATAATCCGTGATGGTTTCCGGCTTGATTTCCCATGCCTGATCCAGCGGCTTTCCTTCTGCCAGAAGCGCGACCGTATTGCCGCAGGCGTTGGTATTCATACATCCTTCGGTATAATAGGAGACCGATTGAATACAATCGTTTTGAACGGTGAGAAATATCTCAATCGTATCTCCGCAAACACCGGTTCGGCTGCCGTATCCATCGGGATTTTTGATGATTTCCCGCTTATCTGTCCGAAACGCCATTTCCAGATACCGCATGGAATGCGTCTGTAAAAAATCAGTCTCGTTATGTTTTGTCTCTTCCATCTTCAACTCTGAATTTCGGATCAATGCTTTTTTCCTGACATATAATCTGCGTTTCATGCTGATTTTCCGGTATTCTGAGAATAATCCGGGTATTTATATCTCCGCTCAATTCGGGATACCGGTGGCGAAGATAACCGAAATCCGCATGTTTTAAAAAAAACGTCAAGCCTTCGATCTGTTCTTCCATGACAGACTTATCCCCATCTGCTTTGAAATATCGGTTCAGCAGCTTTGTGTATGTCCGTTTGGCTTCTGTCTGAATGCAAAACGGGGATAGGTCTAACATGATGTCCATCAGGCTCTTCCGCAGCAACTCCCCGGTCCCGCACAATTTCCATGTCCCGGAGCAGATCCGCAACATCCGGTATCTCCGTGTCCGGGCAGCCTGTTTTTCGGAGGACCGGACGCAGAAGAGGGCGTGGAAATAAGCTTTTTCAGGTTGCTGCTGCCGCATGACCGGCATTGAAGCGCGTCCGCGGAACTTACCAGCAGAAGCTCTGACGATTGACCGCAATCCAAGCATTGATAATCAAATAACGGCATCTTGACAATCCTTATGCAAAAATATTTTCAGGTTTATAGGGATGTGTCCCTTCAATCACCTCAACCCCGGCTTTTGCCTTGATTTTGGCAATAATCGGCTCTTTATAAGGACAGTGATCCGTAATGCAGGGCGCGATATGAACTTTGGTAACTTTTTCATTCATGGGTTTGTTCCAAAGGTTGATTTGCGCCAGCCGGGTAACAACTGTTGCGCCCGGACAATCCCCGCAGTTCAGAAGACCGATAAGCTGTGCGTCTGTATCTTTGTAGCGGCTGAATTCGCCGTCTCTCCGGTTGAATCCCACCATACATCTGGAGCATCCGATGCACACGTCATCCATCGCTCTTTTACATCCCACAATCAGAACTTTTTCCATTTCAAGTCCTTTCATCTTGCTTAAAATTCAATCTGATGCCCCACAATGTTCGGAATCAGGGCATCTTTGAAACGATAAAAAATCTCTGCCATGCCCTTGAATCCCGTACAATGTCCCACGATCAGCTTTTCAATATGAAATTCCTGCAATAATTCCGCTATTTTTCGGAGTTTATCGTTATCGGCAGATACCAGATGCAGCCCGCCGATAATTGCGTGAATCTTTTTGTTTCCACTCAGATGCGATACATGCTTCAGCGTGTTGATCACTCCCCGATGAGCGCATCCGAGTATCACGACAATTCCTTTTTCCGTATCCAGAATCAGGGCGTTTTCATCTGAAAATGTATCCGGAACCCTGCCCTGCATATCTGTTTTGAAAAACATATCTTCAACCGCTTCAATATCCGTGTTCATCGGAATTTCGCCGGTTGTCATCATTCCGGGGACGATCTCAACAGGCGTTTTTTTCAGGCAAAGCCGCACACCGCATTGCTCAAGCGTTGCTTTGCTTTCGGAAAAGCCGATAAACATATCTCTGCCGTTTCTGCAAATCAGTTTATGCTCAAATACGCCGGGATGAGCGATCAGCGTAAAGCTTGTATTTCGGGTGAGCAGCGATTTTACTCCTCCGGCATGATCATAATGACCATGACTCAACACCACCGTATCAATCCCGCTCAGATCGATTCCCAGCGCATCGGCATTTTTTAAAATGGCAAAGCCCTGTCCCGTATCAAAAAGAATCTTTTGCCGATCTGTTTCAATCAGAAACGAAAGCCCGTGTTCACCGATAAGCGATAAACTTGCAGAAACCGAATTTTCCACAAGCGTTGTTATCTTAAAACCGCTCATAATGCAATCTTTCTCTTAATGACCACCGCAGTTATGATGATCACCGCCATCGCAGAGGTTTTTGCCGCCATCCAGCGTTTTGTTCAGATAACCCATCACCAGCGTTTCAGGGGTTTCAATCGGTGCGCCGATAATGACAACGATGCCTTGTTCTTTCAGCAGATCAACTGCCCGGGGACCCATGCCGCCCGCAATCACAACATTGACTTTAAGCTGCCCCAGCCATTTCGGAAGTACGCCCGGTTCATGCGGCGGCGGCACTGCGATTTCTTTTTTGATGATTTTGTTGTTTTCCACATCCAGCAGCGCAAATTCTATACAATGTCCGAAATGCGCGGTCAGTTTTCCATTTTCCGTAGGTATTGCAAATTTCATCTGATGAGTTCTCCTGAGAGTTGAATTTTTTCCGGCTATTTTTTCAGCCAGTTCTGTAAAAACTTTTGCGACTTGGGCATCGGCAAATTTTTCCTGAAAAGAGGTGCCGGAGTCAGCGCAAAGTACCATCCGTGTATCAAACGGAATTTTTCCCAAAAACGGTATTTCAAAGGACCCGGACATCTGTTCCCCGCCGCCTGAACCGAATAAATAAACCATCGTCCCGCAGTTGGGGCAGGTAAAACCGCTCATATTCTCAATGATTCCGAAGATTTCTATTGACAATGCTTTGCAGAAATTAATGGACTTTCTCACATCTGCAAGAGAAATCTCCTGAGGCGTGGTTACGATAATCGCTTTGGCGTCAGGAATTGTCTGGGCAACGGTCAGCGGTTCGTCTCCTGTTCCCGGAGGAGAATCAATGATCAGATAATCAAGTTCACCCCAGGCAACATCCCCGATAAACTGTTTGATAGCGGCATTTTTTTTCGGTCCCCGCCAGATAATTGCCTGATCTTTATCCAAGATAAGCGACTCTATCGAAACCACTTTCAGGTTTTCGGAATAGCTCATCGGAACCATCTTCTGATGTTCGTCTACGCCTATCATTCCTGAAAGTCCGAGCATTCTCGGAATATCAGGACCGTGAATATCAACATCCATCAGCCCGACCTTAAAGCCTCTTGCTGCAAGCACCAGAGAAAGATTAACCGATACGCTTGTTTTGCCGACCCCGCCCTTGCCGCTCATCACAAGAAGCTTGTTTTTTATTTTTTCAAGCGATTCCCGAACAGATGCCTCTTCTTCCATCAATATCTCCTTTATATACAATACAATTACATATCAGAATTTGTGTCGGAGTAAAAAAGTGTCGCTCTTTTACTCCGACTGCCTGCTATCTTTGTCCATTCAGTTCATCTATCCGGCTATGCAGTTGTTTCAATTGGTTTTCCATGGTTTCGGATTGCGATTTCAGCCTTCGGAGTTCTTCATCTGTATCCGGCTGTCTGTTAAACCATGACCAACATCTCCATCCCCGTTGACGAATACCGCGACCTCCGATGGTTGAACCACCGCAATATCCGGCGCCCATTCCTGTCATTGCGCCCATTCCTATGGGACCTGTCTGATCACCACCTGGCATAACTGCCTCCTTATCTCAGAATTGATTTAAAAAAGAAAGTTTTTATTCAGCTATTTTCCGCCCTGATTTGAACCCTGCTGTCCTCCCTTACCGGAACCTTTACCCTGCCCCTGTTGTCCGCCGGAATTCTGTTTGCCCTGATTCCCGCAGCATCCGCCTTTACCTCCGCCGGATTTTGATCCTTTTCCCGGACAGTTTGCATTATTCTGTTTCGGCATAATTCACCTTCCTTATGGTTAATTGCCCCGTTTGCATGCGCCGCGTCCGCCGCCGCCCATACCGCGTCCGGCACCACCCATTCCCCGTCCGCCTCCCGCGCCTGCGGGAACTCCGGAACTTTCCGGTGCAGATGATACCTGACCGTTCTTCAATCTTTCAATCGCAGACAGAACTGTTCCGCCCTGTCCCTGAATAATCTGAATATCCGCAGCCTGAAACACCTGTTCTGCTTTGGGTCCGCAGACGCCGGTAAGCACCGCATTAACGCCTTTGGAAACCACAAATCGCGCCGCTTCGATTCCCGCGCCCATTGACAATTTGGCGCTCTGATTTTCACATACTTCGGTCTGCATGGTCTCGGTATCTGCAATCACAAAATAAGCGCAGCGCCCGAAATGCGTATCTATCGGGGAATTCAACTCTTTTCCTGTGGAACTGACCGCAACTTTCATAAAAATTCCTTTCGCATGGCTTTCTTCGCTACTCAATTCTTTTGGCTGACATACGCCGCCATCAATTTTGATGGCTTTGGCATTCACAATCCCATCTGCAATTTTCCGATACGCAGTATTGAGAATGTTGCCGAATGTCTGCCGTGAAATATTCATCTTTTCAGCCGCCTGCTCCTGATACAAGCTTTCCAGATGGGCAAGCCGCAACGTCTCAACTTCGTCAAGGGTTATGACCACTTCTTCAAGCTCGCGCAGCGGAATGCCTGCCGGTTTGAAATATGTGGTTTGGGGGGAAAATTCTATCTGCCTGCATTTGAACGGTCTTGCCATATTCCCTCCTTAATTGTTAGCATACGCCAATAATAAAACAATAAACTATTGTTGTCAAGAAGCATTATTTCGGATATTTTCGATATATTATTTCAGATGGGATGGGCGGAACTAACCCCCCTGCCCCCCTTCCCTGGAAGGGAAGGGGGGAGAGAGTATTCGCTTTTTT
>DYRC01000333.1 GCA_020718925.1 Desulfonema limicola | reverse complement strand
TCAGATGGAGCAAGACAGAGTTCAACTATATGAGTGATGATGTAAACACAGGAGGAGCGGCAGCAGATGATGATGAAAATTTCTGATAGAAAGGAGACGGCAGTTTCTGCCGCTTGATGATATGAAAAAACTTTTATTTGTCATGGTAATCCTAGCCGCTGTTGGTGCGGGCGCGTTTTTCAAGTTCAAAGAAAAAGAAAATGGCGTGAGGTTCAAAACTGAAAAGCTGGCTAAAGGCAGTATTCAGCAGGTTGTCTCAGCCACCGGCACGGTCAATGCGGTGGTTACAGTCCTTGTCGGCACTCAGGTTTCAGGAACAATCAGACAGATTTTTGCCGATTTCAACTCGCCGGTCAAACAGGGTCAGGTGATTGCCCAGATTGATCCGACCACCTTTGAGGCACAGGCGGATCAGGCAAGAGCCAATCTCTTGTCTGCCATAGCCAATGTGAAAAAGTCAGATGCGGCACTTCTTGATGCAAAACGAACCATGAACCGCAATAAAGAACTTTACTCAAAAGACTTAATTGCCAGAAGCGATATGGAGACATCGGAAACCAACTATCAGTCTGCATTGGCGCAGGTCAATGTCTCAAAGGCGCAGGTGGCACAGATGCAAGCTGCGTTGAAATATTCTGAAACCAACTTGAAATATACCAAAATTCTTTCTCCGGTGGATGGGATTATCGTATCCAGAAACGTGGATGTGGGACAGACCGTTGCCGCAAGCTTTCAGACGCCGACATTGTTCAACATTGCCCAAGATTTGACCAAGATGCAGATTAATACGAATGTTGACGAGGCAGACATCGGAAAAGTAAAGATGGATCAGAATGTGGAATTTACCGTTGACGCATATCCTGATATGACCTTCAAAGGCAAGGTATCGCAGGTCAGAAATTCGCCGATTACGGTTCAGAATGTTGTTACTTATGACGTGGTTGTCAAAGTGGATAATTCCGATCTGAAGTTAAAGCCCGGCATGACTGCCAATGTGTCTGTGGTTATATCCAACAAGGAAAATATATTAAGAGCGTCAAATACCGCCCTGCGCTTCAAGCCTTTTGACAAAGCTCCGAATGAGCCTGAGCAGAAAGGTTATGCGGTCTGGATAGTTGAAAATAATAAGCCAAAGCGCATGAAAATCACACCCGGAATCAGCGATGGAAATTTTACGGAAATTCTTTCCGATAATCTGAAAGAAGGACAGGAAGTTATCATAGAATCTCTCGGCAAGGGAAAAGATCAGAAATCAGCCATGCCGCGCGGACCGAGGTTTTTTTAAGTGAGAAGTGAGAAATGAGAAGTGAGAAATGAGCATGGCTCTGATTAAGGGAAAACTTATCTCCCGGATTTTTATTCTGATATGGATGCTTTTATGTGTGCAGCCCGCAGGAGCGCAGGAAATCATTGTGTTTGCGGCGCGCTACTATAAACTCAAAGGCGTCAGTCAGTTTGAAATGCGGCAGATTAACCCGGACGGAACCGGAGAAAAGCCGTTTGCGTGGATAGAAAAAGTGCCTTTTTTCGCGCTTATCTCACCGGATGGGCAAAAGTATGTTTATTCAAGTGCTTGGATGAATATTATTCCCGTATTTTATCAGGAGGAAAGTTCTTTTCTCAACGGTGCTGACCCGAATGATCCTGCATTATGGATAATTGACGCTGACGGCAAAAATAAACGCAAGCTGCTTGACAACGCGCCGACTGATTTGCGTTGGACGGATACAGGACAGAAACTTATCATCGCAGATTCAAGTCCGTATCTGCTTGATCTGCAAAGCGGTAAAAAAGAAACGATAGACGGGCTGATCTGTCATCTTAACACTCTTGGCAAGGATTTCAAAGCATTGCTGTATCGTCCGCCGATACAAAACATGCTTGCTGAAAAAGCTGCTTATATCAGAACGGTCAAAGACGAATATGAATCACACGATACTCTGGAAATATCTGATATTCGGAAAAAAACGATAAAAACTCTGCCGGATCCGTGTAAAGAAGATGATCGGATTATCAACCATATTGAGTGGTCTGTGCAGAGAGATAAATTACTGATTGAGCGTTATGACGGGCTTTCCGGCGGACCTCATTCCACGCTGATTATTTACGATTTGGCAGCAAATCAATGTCATATTGTTGAGCAGGAAATTTCTTCAAATACTGCCCAATGGTCGCCGGACGGACGCCGGATTATATTTCAGACATCCCCGGATACCCGTCCGATAGGCAAAAAGCAGGTTTGGTCAACAGATATAGGCATTGTCAATGCAGACGGAACAGGCATAAAATATCTGACTTCAGGGGCGGTGTATGCCTGTCTGCCTCAATGGATAAAGACACGGTGATAAAACTATGGCTTTGATTGAAACAAAAAATGTCAGCAAAATCTATCGGCTCGGAGATATTGACGTAACTGCCCTTAACAGCGTTTCATTGAGCATTGAAAAAGGTGAATTTGTTGCGATTATGGGGCAGTCCGGCTCCGGCAAATCCACGTTTATGAATATTCTGGGCTGTCTTGATACGCCGACTATCGGTCAGTATCTTGTTGACAACATTGATGTGGGTCATCTGGGTAAAGACGCGCTGGCAGACATCCGATGCAGGAAAATCGGCTTTGTATTTCAGGGCTTCAATCTTCTGCAAAGAACATCCGCGATTGAAAATGTCGAGCTGCCTATGCTCTATGCCGGATTTTCCTCAAAAGAAAGAAAACAGAAAGCCTTGTCCGCACTCAAAGCCGTAGGGTTGGAGGGCAGAGAACATCATCATCCCAATCAGTTATCCGGCGGACAGCAGCAACGGGTTGCGATTGCAAGATCGTTAGTCAACAACGCGCCGATTATTCTTGCGGATGAGCCGACCGGAAATCTGGATACCAAAACCAGCGATGAAATTATGGAACTGTTTGTCAGACTCAACGACGAATCGCATATTACGGTGATTCTGGTTACGCATGAGCCGGATATTGCACGATACAGCAAGCGCATCATCAAGTTTTCAGATGGCAAAGTCATCAGCGACAAACTCAACGACCTAACCCCCCAGCCCCCTTCTCTGAAAAGGAAGGGGGAGAAGACGGAAAGTTCCCCTCTCCGTTTCGGGGAGGGGGCGGGGGAGAGGTAAATTTATGATCAATATTCCGTCAACCATCAAAATTTCATTCCGGGCTTTGCGTGTCAACAAGATGCGCTCTGCCCTGACCATGCTGGGGATTATTATCGGCGTCAGCACCGTGATTACCATGCTGGCTGTGGGTTCGGGCGCAAGTCAGCAGATTGCACAGCAGATTTCCAGTATCGGCAGCAATCTGATGATTATTCTTTCCGGTTCTTCCGGCACAGGCGGCGTGAGACAGGGGTTCGGAACTCAGCCCACGCTGACTATGGGGGATAATGATGCGATTATCAAAGAATGCCGGGCGGTTCTTGATGCCGCACCGGTTCTGAGCGGTGTCTGCCAAATTGTGTATGGCAATCAGAATTGGTCCACCAATGTTACGGGAACCACGCCTAATATGCTGAATGTCAGAGATTGGCCCTTGGCTTCAGGCAGGGTATTTACGCCGGATGAGGTGAAAAGCGCGGCAAAAGTCTGTCTTTTGGGGAAAACCGTGATTGGCAACCTTTTCGGAGGAATTGATCCGGTCGGAAATATCATCAGGATCAAAAAAGTTCCGTTCAAAGTGATCGGCGTACTTGAAACCAAAGGGCAGACGCCGACAGGTCAGGATCAGGATGATGCAATTTATGTTCCGATAACCACCGGACAAAAAAAGCTTTTCGGAAATATTCTTCCCGGAATGGTGAGAGTGATTATGGTCAAAGGTAAAAGTCCGGATGATTTGGCGGATGCGGAAAAACAGATTACCGATCTGCTCAGACAGCGGCACCGCATCACTCAGAAAACAGATAATGATTTCACCATAAGAAATCTGACACAGATGATGCAGACTGCCCAGCAATCCGCAAAAGTCATGGCATTGCTGCTTGGCGCGATTGCCTCTGTATCGCTTCTGGTCGGCGGCATCGGCATTATGAACATCATGCTGGTTTCCGTAACCGAAAGAACCAGAGAAATCGGCATACGCATGGCAGTCGGCGCGAAAACTTGGGATATTCGGCTGCAATTCATCATTGAGGCGCTTACGCTGTCTTTGATCGGCGGTATTATGGGAATTATGCTGGGAATCGGCGGATCGCAACTGATTTCAAATATTGCCGGATGGTCAACGATTGTCTCGCCGTCTTCAATCCTGATTTCCTTCAGCTTTTCAGGCTTGGTCGGCATCGGCTTCGGGTTTTATCCGGCATTCAAAGCATCTATGCTGAATCCGATAGATGCGCTGAGGTATGAGTGAATTAACCGGCAATATGGTAGGGGTAAGCCCCTGTGCTTACCCTCTCAGCAGCAGGGCAATC
>DYRC01000332.1 GCA_020718925.1 Desulfonema limicola | reverse complement strand
CTTTATGTAACAGATTCTTTGAATCATTCTATTAAAAAATTCAATTCTGATGGAAAATTGATTGACACTTGGGGAGTTACGGAGGGAACCGATGAAAATCACTTCAGCAGACCCAAAGGAATTGCCATAGATCGTAAAAATAAAGTCATATATGTTGCAGATTCAAATAATTATCGTATAAAAAAGTTGGACATGAACGGAAATCTTCTTGGTCTATGGGGAAAGAACGGTAACGGAGACGGAGAGTTCCAAGACCCTCGTGCGGTAGCGGTGGACAGTCAGGGATATGTTTATGTTGCAGACGGAGAGAAAGATGGCGTTTCAAATCACCGGATACAGAAATTCGATTCGGATGGCAAATATATTTTCCAATGGGGAACAAAAGGCAGCGGTGATTATGAGTTCATCGAACCGAGCGGCATTTTTATTGACAAAAATGATAATATCTATGTGGCTGACGCAAACAACCACCGCATAAAAATTTTTAATACATCCGGCATGTTGATAGCAACTTGGGGGGATATCTTTGATAAAAGCAAATATGCGTATATTCTTGATAAGAATGCCTCTTTATTCAGTTTGCTTCAAAGTTTTTTTGCACCTCAATTGGAAGTGTTTCAGCCCGGATTGCATATCAACCAGTTGACTCAGGAAGAACTGACAGAGTTTCTTTTGAAAGACGGGAAAGACGGCACTTTCAACAAACCTTTGGATATTGTAGCAGATAATAATGGAAATATTTATGTAGCCGACAGTGTAAATCAGCGTATCCAAAAATTCACGCCCCAAAAAGAATTGCTGAGTGTATGGGGAAGTACCAGCAGTAAGGAAGGAATGTTTAAGAATCCGGTAAGTATGGCTTCGGATGCTCAATATATTTATGTAACGGATTCAAAGAATCATCGTATCCAAAGATTCACAAAAGATGGCAGATTTGCCGGACAATGGGGAGAACAGGGGAGCGGAGATGGAACAGACGGAAAAATTCAGTTTCAGTTTCCTACGGGCATAGCTGTTAAAGACAATCTTTTGTATGTAGCAGACTCTTTCAATCACCGAATCCATAAGCTTATTATCAAAAATGACAATACATTGGAGCATTCTGCTGTATGGGGAAATAAGGATGCCGCCAAAGGTACAGAAGATGGAAAATTTTATCTTCCTTTAGGAGTAGCTGTTGACGATACGGGTAATGTTTATGTTACGGATTTGTTCAACTTCAGAATCCAAAAATTCAATTCTGACGGTAATCACATTGCGACATGGGGAGCTTTACCGTGGAATTTGAATTTTATGGGAGCGACCGGCATTGCGGTTGATGGTGCAGGCAGCATATATATTGCCAACAGCATGAAGGATTGTGTTCAAAAGTTTGATTCTGCCGGAAACAAAATAGGTAAAGACTGGACAGAAGGACTGCCCGGCGATAAATTGAAATGTCCCTTTGGCATAACTGTAAAAAATGGCTTTGTTTACGTTGCGGATACAGGAAAAAGCTGTATCCGCCAGTTCACCACGGATGGTGTTTTTGTGCAGAATATAGGCAAACCCGGATCGTCTTTGGGAGAGTTTATCGCTCCGGTAGGAATAACGGTGGATTCAGAAAGAATTTACGTCGCGGACTCCGGCAACAACCGCATTCAGGTTTTCAGAAAAGGTCTTGACACAGACAAAAAGATGAAAGCCATCATTGTTGCAGGCAGAAGACTTGACAACTCAATCTGGAATGAAACCCAGATGAATGCCAACTTTGCCTATCGCGCCCTGATGTATCAGGGATTCAGCAAAGATTCAATTTACTATCTGTCGTCAAATACAGAACTTGATTTGGATAATGACGGCATACCGGAAGTCAGGGCAAAAGCAACCGGTAACAATCTGCAAACAGCCATCACCGAATGGGCAAAAGATGCGGATAGTCTGGTCTTGTATTTTGTGGATCATGGCGGTGACGGTAGATTTATTATGGGTACGACAGATGATGGCAAAACAGAGTATTTATATGCGAACCAACTGAATGCTTGGCTCAATACCGCCCAGCAGACCATCCCCGGCACGGTAACATTTGTTTATGATGCTTGCTATTCCGGGAGTTTTCTGCCTGTCATGAAGCCGCCGGATGGCAAAAAACGGATTGTGATTTCAAGCGCTTCTGAAAAAGAAGAGGCATCATTTACAACTGATGGCTCCACGGCTTTTTCAAGTTATTTCTGGACGCATATATTCAACGGCGCAACGGTGGGAACTGCTTTCAATTTCAGCAGAAAGGCTATGGGATATTTAACCACTTCGCAGAATGCGCTGATAGATGACAACGGAGACGGCATCAGCGATAACAAAGACGGTTCTTTAGCCGGAATTACTTATATCGGCAACGGAACAGCAATTTATGCAAATGCGCCTAAGATTGGGGCTGTATCAGGTGAGCAGACAATTCACCTTGAACAAACAAACTCGGCGGATATAGCAGCTTATAATGTTACAAGCCCTGATAATAACAACATTGTCCATGTATGGGCAGTGATCCGCCCGCCGGATTATCAGCCGACAGCAGGCAATCCTGTAACCGATCTTCCGTCGGTTGATTTGTCTCTTATATCAGCTGGGAATTACAAGGTTACATACAATGAGTTCAAAACTCCCGGCACATACTACATTCTGGTTTATGCCAGAGATGACAAGGGCTATACATCCGAACCATCACAAGCTGTTGTAACGGTTGAAAGTCCGCTCAGACACAAGGCAATTATTGTCGCAGGCATACAGCCGGATGATAAATGGCGGGCTGCGGTGGAAAAAAGTGTGCAAATGTCATATAATGCTTTGAAATTTCAAAAATATTCTGATGATGATATTTATCTGATGAGTCCGATCAGCATTGCCGAAGTAAGCAAAATGCCGACTCAGCCGACTCCGGAAAACCTTCGGAATGCAATCAGCGCATTGACCGGAGATAACACGCAGGATTTGGTGTTATACATGATAGGAAACGGAGCGGACGGTGCGTTTAAGATAAATTCATCTGAAACGCTGATGCCTGCGGAACTGAATACCTGGCTGAATGATCTTCAAACCCGCATTACAGGCAAAATTATCGTGGTTTATGATGCGTGCCGTGCCGAAAGCTTTGCACAGCATCTTACATGGAATCCCGACAAAACAAAAAGAATCGTGATTGCAAGCACCCGCAACGATCAGTCCGCACATTTTATGACAGAAGGCGGGGTATCATTTTCAGGATATTTCTGGAACAAAATATGGGACGGTGCAACGGTCTGGGAAGCGTTCGATACCGGCAAAAAAGCGTTTAATATCGTAAATGCACCGATATCGTGCAAGCCTCAGAATCCTTATCTGGATGATACCGGTGATGGAAAAAGTAATACTATGGATGATGACGGAATAGTGGCGGAAATTTCCATTATCGGCGCAGGGATCAGACCCGGAGATTCGCCGCCGACCGTAAGCGATGCGGGCATTGTTCTGATCGGAAAAACATCGGGAATTATCCGGGCAGATGTTACAGGCAGCGGAAGTATCAGCAAGGTATGGGCAGCAATTGATGTCTGTACGCTTCCGGCAGTACCGGATATTCCGATTACGGAATTGTCTGAAAAAACAGAACTTGCTTATAATCCGGTCTCGATGCTGTATGAAGGGAAGTATGACAGCTATTCCGATAAATGTCAGATTTTCGTCTATGCGGCAGATGTAAATGGCAATATCTCATTGCCGGTTCTTGTGAAAACAGTCAGTTCCGCATCAGCGCCGTCTGTTGTCTCAATAAAATGTTCACCGGCATCTGCGGAGTTTACGGTAACATTTTCAGAAATCGTTTCAGGCATTGATATTAGCGATTTTGCTTTGGTAAAAACCGGAACAGCCAACGGAACAATCGCTTCTGTATCAGCATCTTCCGGCAAAAGTGTAACAGTTAAGGTCAACAATATCACCGACATCGGAACTTTGGGTTTGAATCTTGCAGATGATGATTCGATTGTCAGCGCTTTCGGCATACCGCTCGGCGGCGCGGGCGCAGGCAACGGCAATTTTACCGGCGAAGTTTATTCGATTGACAAAATTGCGCCGGTCATTACATCAATCACGTCATCCACGCCGAATGGCACTTACGGATCTGAAAAAATAATTAACGTAACAGTGAATTTTTCAGAACCGGTAACACTTTCAGGCGGCAATCTGATTGTTAATCTTGACAGCGGCGGACAGGCAGTTATATCGCCTTTTGGTATGGCAATTTCGGCATCCGGCAATTACATGGTGGCAAATGGTCAGAACAGCGCGGATTTGAACTCAATTTCGTTGTCACTGGCAAGCGGCGCAATATTGAAAAATTCTGCGGACAATGCCCTGACGGATTTCAACATTCCTGCGGGGCAATCGCTGAAAGATAGCAAGGCAATCGTTATAAATACT
>DYRC01000043.1:6670-18643 GCA_020718925.1 Desulfonema limicola | reverse complement strand
ATCATATCAATCCTTCGGATTTGAAAACATGGCAATCGGGTTTCAACTGCGTAACTCGTACGATTAAAGGAAAAAGATTATCGCAACCGTTGTGCGGAAAAACTTTCGGAAATTGTATTGAACTTGGACAATCATATCGGTTCAGGGCGCATTTTTATACCATGAGAATCTGAAGGCTTCATATACCATATCCACCGTTACCGCCGTCATGCAGCGATGATCTGTGGGACAATCCGGTTTCAGACAGGGACTGCACGGCGTCGGAACTCTGATGATAATGCTTTTATCGCCGGCAGGCGAGGTGGTAATGTGATTTGTGGAGCCGAAGATAGCTATCTGAGGAATGTTCAGTGCGGCTGCCGCGTGCATCAGACCTGAATCATTTGTAATAAAAAGGCGGCATTTTTCAATCAATGCAAAAGCCAGTCTGAGATTTGTTTTTCCGCAAAGATTGATGCCGTTTTTTCCGAGCTGATCGCAGATATATTTTCCAAGCGATTCTTCTCCGGGTCCTCCGAATACAATGAATTTGGCATTCATCTGCTTTTCAATGCGTCTGCACAGTTCGGCATATCGATCCGGAAACCATCGCTTGGCAGTTCCGTAAGCCGCGCCCGGATTGATGCCGATCAACTGCTCCTTACCGTCCGCTCCGTGAAAATTCAGAATCGCTTGGGCATTTTTTCGCTCTGTTTCAGAGATGATCAGCGTCTGCTTTCTGCCGAAAATTTCAAGCCCGGCTCGTTTCAAAATGCCAAGATAATAATCAATCTGGTGCATCTGCTTATAATCATGCGGACGATAAATTCGGTGAGTGAGCAATGCGCTCCGCCCGTCAGCAGCATATCCGAGCCGATTCGGAATTTTTGCTAAAAACGCAAGCAGCGCGGCTTCAAAGGCATTTTGTATCAATATCGCAAGATCAAATTGAAACGCTTTCAAATCGTTGCTCAGGCGCAGCTTGCCCATAAGCCCCTTATGTTTTCCGGCGGCATCGTAAATCAGAATGTCGTCAATATCAGGATTATTTTCATACAGGGGAGATACCCAGGGTTTGGCTAAAATACTGATATGGGCAGCCGGAAAATTCTTTCGGATTGCCCTCAGGGTCGGTGTACTCATGATCGCATCGCCGACCCAGTTGGCGGAGCGAATCAGAATACGGGAGATATGGTTTGAAATGATCGGCATAGAGATTATCCCTCTCCCTGCATGAAGGAGAGGGAGTTTTTTACATTCATCACATCAGGAAATGATGGGAGGGATGTTTTTGAAAATGGTTACCACAATCTGTACGAAAAACTAAGCTCAACGCTTTTTCCGAGTTCATTTGTTTTGTCATCCCGATTATCATGCGTCAGCATGAAGATCAGATTAGCGGACAGCGTATTTGTTATATAATAACCGAAATCCGACTTAAATGAGTGTTGGATAGGTTTCCTATCTTCAGCATCTTTGGGAATGCTGAAAATTGAAATCCATGTATTTGACCATACAATATTCTCCAGAAGTTTGTACGCCACATACATCTCATTATTAAACTTATGTCCGATGCTGTTTCCCAATACTGTGGAATACTTAAATGTTTCTGTAAATTGCAGTCTGTTTGTGATAGGGAAAGCATATACGAATGAAGCATCCAGAGTGGGATCCTCATCCCCTTCTTCTTCATCATTTGAGACGATATATCCGATGCCTGCTTGTGCCTTCCAACCATGTTTATATAAGGGAAAAGTAAGCGCTTCCCCAATCAGCACTTCGCGCAAACGAAGCACACCGATAACACCCAACACCCCGTTCTTTAACAAGCCTTCTTTGTTGAGGATGTCTTCAATTTCTTTAAACCAATACTGCTCATAGTCTTTCGTTCCCCACTTGCTTTTAAACTCCGACTCTTTCTCAATCATGCGGGCAGTTTCCAGATAGCAGGCATCCGAAGGTTCGGCAGTCATAACATTATATTTTATCAGTTCTTCCACAACACGAATGGCTTTTCCTAAAGGTCTCGCATCAATGGTTCTTCCGTATCCGATGCCGATACCTACCTTGGCATAGGGATCATTAGCGCTGCTGGCTCCCTCCGGTTTTTGATATTTAAAATCGACATTACCGGAGCCAAACCAATTCGTATCTTTATAGTACCTGTCGACATTAGCATTCGCTTTCAAATCATACCAATTTCTGCTGTCATCTTTGGCATCTGGACCGGTCTGTTTCTGAGCATCTTGTATGAAATAAAATCTGCTGTCTTTGGTATCAATATGGAAGGTCTGCGGCAAAGTGTTGTAGTCTAAGCTGTAATCCAACCCAAGATTGCCACTATAACTGGTCTGCTGCTGATTTCCATGGTGCAGATTGAAGCCGCCTTTGAAATAGGCTTCCTGATAATAAGTATCAGGAAATGTGTAATCCGTCAACTGAATGGCGGAAGCCGAAAAGGGAACTGCCAACATAAGCGCAAGCGCCAAAAAACCGATTCTTCTAATCATTACTCCTCCTCAAACATTTAGGTTTATGTTACAAAATACCTTACAACTCATACAGCATGATTCATATTACCATTGCTTAAACGATAAAGTCAATATCTGATACGCTGTTTTTTTAAAAAAAATGAATCAGCATTTGGGAAACGGTCATTTTCACCCCCTGCGAATTTCCTGTTTTTTCCCGAAACGCTTTTTCAAGCATCGCTATTTCTTTATAAAACGGCGTTCTATCAAAATTGACATTTTTCTGTTTTTCGGCAATGTTCATAAACACATCACATCCGGGACCATAAAGAACTTGTCCGTCAGGGCGATGAATTTCATGGGAAATCCCATGCAGACGGCATATCATGGGGCGATAATCATACAGCAGACACAGCCCTTTTTCATTCAACGGACACATCAGACGTATCGTTTCACCATGCTTTTCCGATTCAAGGCTCTCAGAACATACAGCTTCGGCTTTTTGCCGGATGTCTTTTCGCTTTGCTGCGGATAATTCTTCAAACCCTTTGAAAATATAGATAAATTCCAAGAGCGTATGATGATGAAAACGGGTGCGGCAGCAATTATCTTCACATCCTGAGCAATGAAAATCATAGTGAGCCGCAGCTTTCTGATACGCCGCATCCATGCGCTGAAATGCCAGCTTCAGACGATCTGAAAACAGGGCAAAGCTGTCAATCATTGCCGGGGTTATCATACATCCCCTAAGAGATTCTGCACCACTTCCTCATACCCGGAAATCAGCCCGGGTCTGACCTGAACCTTGATCCGGATATTTTTGCCTGCGGTGTAAAATCCCCGCACCATATTGAACTGCGAATCTTCAATCACCTCCGTTTCAAGATCATCCGTGTCTGCTCCGAATCTGACGGCTTTTTGTTTAAGCAGTTGATATGCCTTTTCGACTGCTGTTTCTTTGGAAAAATTTTTGCTCACGGTTTCGTTGAAACTTTCTTCAGGCGCGGTGGCAATTCCCCGCTCCGTATCTGCAAACAAAGTTACTTCGCAGGTGGTTCTGGCAATTGCCGCGCCGATGGCATTTGCAACATGCCATTGCGGCACCACGCCGACATTGAAATCCGAAAGTTCTTCCAAGCACCTTGCAAAATACGGCGCGGGTCCGCCTAAAATCAGGACGGTTTTGGGTTTGACCTTATAGCCTTCCTGAATTTCATGGATGGTATACACCGGCTTGCTGTTGATCCGTTCAATCATATTACGCGCTTCTTCCAGAATTTTCTGACATGCGCTGGTCAGAATCTCATTGGCAGCCGCTTCAATGCTTGTGCCGAGTTCTTTTGCCACTGAGCCGATGCCGATGGCTGCCGTTTCTTTATTCCCGATTTTCATCAGATTCAAGACCACAAGCGCGTCCGTAGGCGTAGGCGTAGCTCCGCCGAATGCCATTGCCGGACCTGAACGTTCCGGTCCGATCTGCACCTGTCCGTCCTGAATCCGAATCACGCTATCTCCGCCTACGCCGATTGAATGGGTCTCTAATGAGCGAATCAGGGTTTTGTAATCTCCCAGCGTAATTCCCAAAGGCGCAAGCAACGGCGCACGGTTGATCAGAATCGCCATATCTGTCGTGGTTCCGCCGATGTCCATGACCAGCGTATCCTCATTTTCAGGCGCAAACGCTATTGCGCCCATGACACTTGCTGCTGGACCTGAAAGAATCGTCTGAGCCGGAGATTCCACGGACGCTTCAAAACTCATGGTTCCGCCATCTGCTTTGAGAATATGAATCGGAATGTTCAAGCCTTTTTCTTTCAGGGTATTCTGAACTGCTTCAAAGAATTTCCGATGGGTCTGACGTACTGTTGCGTTTAAAAAGGTGGTGGCAATCCGGCGGGGAAAATTGAGATTGCCTGAAGTGCGGTGTCCCAGAAAAATTTTTCCGAAATGCTCCTTAATCAATTCATAAATTTTTAATTCATGCGCCGAATTTCTGGACGAAAATTTGCTGACGATGCCGATATTTCTGATCTTTTCATCTTTCAGGATTTTGACAGTTTCAAGGATTTCTTTTTCATTGATGGGAACGATTTCCCGTCCTCTGTGGTCAATTGAGCCGGAAACCGGAAAGTAAAGCCGGTTGGTTCGGAAAGATTCAGGATTAATACCGGGTCCCGCAGACACAATCATGCCGACTTCCGGATTTTTCTTTTGGATAATCGCGTTGGTGGTCAGCGTCGTGCTGAGAACAGCCCGAACAATCTCTTTGGAATCAACGCCCTGAGTAACCTGTTCGATTCCGCTCAACACGGTGTGAAACAAATCTGCCGAATCCGTATGAACTTTGGCGTGTCTGACAATGCCCTGTCTGCCTATCAGCACAACGTCCGTATGCGTTCCTCCGACATCAAGCCCTATAATCATGGCATTTTCCTGAAATAATGAATAAAAGGTTTATGGAATATAATAATTCAGATTGAATATTTCAGGCATCCTAACGAAAAAAGCGGTGATTGTCAAGATTGATGGTCTCGTAAAAAGTCCGAAAGTCGAAATGAACCTTATTCAGAAGTCACGACAGTTTATAAGTACCCGATCATATATTTTCCGATATGGTAGGGGTAAGCCCCTGTGCTTACCCACTTACCCACTTACCCACTTACCCACTTATCCACTCAGCAGCAGGGCAATCACAGGGGATTGCCCCTACAAAACATCAAAAAAATTGCGGACAGGTATTTATTTCGGCGGATCCGGCTTTCTGTTTTCGATTACGAAATTCGGATCAGGTTCATAATTCGGATCGATTTCACTTCCCCAGACTTCTTCTTTCATAGTGATTTTCCTTTCTCTGATTGAGATTTTGCACAGAAGGGGCAGATATGGCGTAAAAAGGCATTGCCTGATTGAAAAAAATATTGTATTGAACTTTCCAAAATGTTTCAGTGGGCAAACAGTCATCGTTATCAGCGGAAAGGTATCGGATTGCTCGATGATAGTTATTGAATCGGCAGGCGTCAGCGACGTCGGCAAAAAACGAAAGGGAAACGAGGATTCTCTGTTTCTTGACGATAATATGGGGCTGTATGTGGTCGCGGACGGCATGGGCGGACACCAAGCCGGAGAAGTTGCCAGTCTTCTCGTCGTAAAGACGATGGAAGACTATATCAAACGCTTCAAAGGCGGCAAAACCGTCGAGGAACTCGCCGATTCTGACAAAACGCTGTCCAAAGAAGCGAATCGTCTGATTTCGGGAATCAATCTTTCCAATCAGGTGGTGTTTCAGGCATCGCGGAACAAATCATCCTATCGGGGAATGGGCGCAACGGTGTCTGCCGTGTATTTTACAGAAGATACCCTGATTGCCGCGAATGTGGGAGATAGTCCGATTTATCTTATCCGAAACGGAACTATCGAACTGCTTTCGGTAACGCATACGGTAATGGCGGAACAAAGAGCCATGAATCCTTCCGGAGCCAGCCAATTGAGTAAAGGATTCAGCCACATGCTCACCAGAGCGATGGGCATTGAGGACTCTGTGAGAGCGGATCTCTGTGAAATTCAATGCTTTAAAGAAGACGTGGTGGTGATTGCTTCTGACGGGTTGAGCGATAAGCTTCTTCCTGATGAGATTCTTGAGATTCTGAATCATAAACATCCGGGGAAAGCGAGTCAGGATTTGGTGGATGCCGCAAATCAGCGCGGGGGAGATGACAACATCACGGTGATTGTGTTAAAGGTGAAAGCGGTGAATCGTGCCAGAACAGGCGTGATGGGCTTTATCTTCAAACTCATAGATATGATAACAAAATAATTTTTTCAAACATAAGGGGGATGCCGGAATGCCGATTTTAACGCTGAAATTCAAGAAAGACAGCAAAGAGATCAGCAGATATAAAGTCGAAAGGGGGCATACGCTGAGTATCGGTCGGATGACGGACAACGACATTGTGATCGAAAATCTTGCCGTATCAGGACATCATGCCAAGATCGGCTGGGAAAGCAAAGGGTTTCTGCTGACGGATCTGCAAAGCAAAAACGGATCATTTGTCAACGAAGAACTCATCAAAAGCGCTCATTGGCTCAAGCATGGCGATGTGATTACCATCGGCAAACATATCATTGTGTTTGCATATCAGCCCGGAGAGCAGGCGCCGGAAGAAGCCGAAGACAACATAAATGAAACCATGATGATGGAAACCGGCGATTACCGGAAAATGCTTGAAAAAAATGTTGTCCGTCCTCAGGTTCAGGTTGACAAAGAACCGATGGGAATATTGTCTTTTCTGGCAGGCGGCGAGGGCGAGGTGGAACTCAGCAAAAAGCTGACCCGTATCGGCAAAAATGCTTCGTCTGATATTGTATTGAGCGGACTGACGATGGGACAGACTGCCGCAACCATCAGCAAAAGACCTGACGGATATTCGATCAGCTATGTCGGCGGGCTGTCAAAGCCCAAAGTCAATGGTGAAACCGTAAAAGATTCGCTGAAACTCAAAGAGTTTGACGTGATTGAAATCGGATCGGTCAAAATGCAGTTCACTCTCAAAACATAGAAGGCTATTTCATGTCAAAATCCGATAAATACGCTTTTTGTCCCCGATGCGGATATACGGGGAAAATTCAGGGCAATGCCTGTCCCAAATGCGGCTCAAATATCGGAAAATGGGTAGCACCGCCCTTTTTCAAGCGGAAAATCGTTCTGATACCGCTGGTTGTTCTTATCGGAATTATCGGGATCTCAACGTATTTTTCGTTCACCAACAAAGGCGTTGCGGCTGAGTTCAGGCATGTGCGTCAGCCCAGACCCAATGTGTTTTATGTGGGAATTGACGTATCTGCCACAGCGCGTGAAGAGGTGCTGGATAAAATCAAAGACGGCGTGATTTCCCGTCTGAAGCAATTTGTGGGAGACGAGGCGGTTTCCTATCAGGTGGACAGTTTCGGCAATCCGGGGTGCGGAAATGCTTCTTTCAGGACGCTGGTATCCACGCAGTCTCCCAAAGAAATGTCCAGATTTACCGTAGAGGTGGATGAAAGAATCCGAACGATTTCTCCCAAGGATGCAGAGGCGGCGGCGAAGAATGTCAAAGCTTATGTTACAACGCCGCTGCATCTTCTGTTGGAAAAGGTGATGAAAGAAAAACCCGGGGGCAGAATTATCGTTTTTTCAGACCTGATGAATGACGATAGCGATTGTACCCGTCAGTATCCTTTTCCTGAAGAAGCCATTATTGAATTTGGAAAAAATCCTGAAGGGCAGCTTATTTTTCTGTATCCGTCTCCTGCGATGGTGAATACCCCGGAACTCAACGAAAAAACGCTGAAACAGCAGCAGGGCTTTATCCGGGATATGCAGAAGCTTTCAGGTGAAGGCAAGATAAGGGCATTTTTTTATCACATGCCCGATGATCTGAATAAAATGGATTTTTTTGTGAAATTTCAACTGCAAAATTCGATTCCGGTAACCAACTTCGACATTGTGGTGGAGCGGGTCAGCAAAGTGGTGGATACGATTGTGTCGGCGGTCAGAGGCTGATAATATATCAAATCCGAATCATCACACGGCAATAAATTGCCGCGCTATTACGGGATGTCCCTACGGGACAAAGTATAGAGTCCCATAGGGACGACACATAATAGCCCGGAAATTCATTTCCGGGGAAGATCAGATGCCATAACCTGTGTGATACCCTATCACCTCAAATACCCGGATGGGTTTGAATTTGCCTTTGGCGTGAACAGGTTCGAGTTTCAGCACTTCAAATGTATTTCCGAGATATTTGTGAGTGTTTTCGGAAATAATGATCTGTCCGCCTTTGGCAGCGGAACACAGTCGGGATGCGGTATTCACCGTATCGCCGACCACCGAATAGCTCATGGTTTGTGAAGAACCGATATATCCGGCAACCAGATGACCTGTATTGATACCGATGCCCACCTGAATTTCCTGCTCGCCGTTAAGTTTCCGTTCGATGTTGAACGCTTTGATCTCATGCTGCATCTCAATCGCCGCCCTTACTGCCCGGATCGGATCGTCATTATGGATGACCGGCGCACCCCAGTTGACCATCACAGAATCCCCGATAAATTTGTCCACCGTGCCTTCGTGCTTAAATACAATATTCACCATCATCTCAAAATATTCATTGAGCAGTTGAAGCACCTTGGATGCGGCAGTGTTTTCACTCAGGGTCGTAAAGCCCCGGATGTCGGCAAACAACACGGTGGCAAATCGGGATTCTCCGCCTTTTTCAACTTTCAATTTGCCGGATGCCACCATCTCTGCCAAATCCGGAGACAGCAGCCTTTCAAAACGTCTGCGGGTTTCTTCTTCTTCCCGAACCCGCTGTATGGCTTTTTTGCGCTCGTCAATATCTTCTACCGTACAGTCGAAATAGGCAATATTTTCACTATTTTTCTCATAAACCACTTTGGCGGTAACGGAACCCCATATCGGCGTGTTATCTTTGCGTTGCAGCCGGATTTCAAACCATGATACACGTCCTTTCTGTATCAGAACATTAAGTAAGAATTTTTTTTCTTTGTCTGTCATATATATATCCGCAGCATTCATGGCTAAGAGTTCTTCTTCGGAATCAACGCCGAGCATCTTGCACAGAGCCGGATTTGCCATTAAAATTTTTTCTTCGGGTTCGGGCGTCTGGCGATACATCCCGATGGGAATGTTCTGAACCAATGAGCGATAGTGCTCTTCGCTTTTCTGAAGCGCTTCCTGTGCTGCCTGACGCTGATTCATGGTATATTGAGCATGAGAGCCGTAAATGACAAAAAGGCATAAAACAATCAGGCGGGTTTGAATCACATGAATATCCGGTCCGAAAAAATCTCTGAAAAAATTCCCCTGATTCGACAAAAAAAAGTTGATGAAAGATTCGCAGAACCAATAGACAACAGCCAGCCCGAAACCAATCAGCACCATACGGTCAGTAAGAGATACAGACTTGTATTTTCCCTGTTTCATGTCGGATATTCTTTTTTCCCTAAAGACAGATACATTTTTTTAAAATGGAACACCTTGACTAACATTATCATTTCCGTATAAAATAGAAAATATTTTTATTACGGAGCCTGTAAAAAAGAATATGATCAGAAATATATTTTCTTATACGCCGTTCAATGCCGAAGAGACTGTCGGGGTGGAGATTGCTTACGACAGCCTTAAACTGGTGAAGATCCGCTATTCTTCAGGGCGTCCGCAGCTGGCTGAGTATGTCGCGGTGCCGTTTGAAGAAAGCATTTCCAAATACAGCCCTGAATTTTCCGAAGTATTGAAATCCGCGCTGACTAAGTTCTGCGGCTCTTTGAAAAACAGGAATATCTGGACAGCCGGGTCTATGTCCAGAGCCGATATCCGATACCTGAATATTCCGAAAGTCTCTGAAAATCAGATCAGCAACGCGGTGTATTGGACATATAAAAAAGAAACCGCATTCAATGACGATGAACGTATTTTTACCTTTGAGGTGCCGGATAATGCCGAAGAAACCGTAAAAGATAAAATCGGGATAATGTCATGCAGCGCCTTGAAATATGATATTGAAAAGCTAAAGCTTCTCTTTTCAGAGATCGGCTTTCCGCTGTCAGGAATTTCCCTGTATCCGTTTGCAGTTCAGAATTTGTTTAAAAGCCGGTGGCTTAAAATTGAAAATCAGAGTGTATCTACGCTTTGGATCGGAAAAACCCGATCCCGGATTGATGTTTTTTTTCCGAACGGAAATCTTGCGATGTCCCGCAACATCAAAACCTCTGAAAGAAGCCTGACCGATGCTATCCGTGAAAAAGTCGGCAGAGAAAAATATGAACTCAAGATGATAGCGCCTACGATTTTCAAAGCGCTGATTTCCGGCTCTCTGCCGTTGAATGTCGAAGGCGCGCAACATATAAATGAACATGCCGTATTTAACATGATTCAACACGCCGCAGATCGTCTGGTACGTCAGTTGGAAAGAACATTTGATCATTACAACAGCAATATCTGTCAGACGCCGGTGGGGATAATCTATGTCGGAGGAGATTCGGCGCAATATAAACCTCTGGTATCTTATATCGGGGAGCAGATCGGCGAAAATATAAAAACAAGTGATATGGACCCGTTTACAGATATTGAATTATTTGGCGATAAAATCAAACTGCCCGAATCAGATGCTGAAAAATTATCCTTTGTTCCTGCAATAGGGCTTGCTTTGTCTGATAATGCAGCTACGCCGAATTTTCTTATGACCTATCCTGACAGACAAGGGCTTGACAAAATCTTTTTTATACGCCGGATTGTTTTTGCCATCCTGCTGATGACAGCGCTCATAAGCGGCGGAGTTTATTATTGGCAGGGACGTCAGGCTGCCGATAAAGAACAGAAGATGATCGCTCTTAAACATAAGCTGGAGAGCATCATGCTGCCGGAGAGCGGTGACATCACACAAAAACTCAAGGTTTTAGGGATTCCGTTTAAAAAAGAAAATCACCGTATTTTATTGAGTGAAGATATGATAACATTGTTATCTGATCGGACAAACGCTGAAAAACAAAAACACAAAGACTGCGCTGTACGCTATCTGAATATTGTTGCAATTTCAGATATTATCAGGGTAACGCCCAAAGATATTCGCCTGATTGCCATTACCCTGGTAACCGGACAAGGTCAATCTCCGACTCAGAAAACCGAGCCTCAGAAGAAAACCGATACGGAAAAAGTATTGCTGACCATAGAGGGCATTGTAAAGGGCAGACACTCGGATTTTGAAACGGTTCTGAACAAATATCTGAGCGATCTGGGAGCTTCCCCTATCCTGGCAAAACCGACTATCAGCAAAAAAACAGTTGAAATATTTGAAGAACAGGAAGTTTTACAATTCAACGCTCAATCGGAGTTAGACCGGAACTGAAGATGCCTCAGCAGATTATCACAAAAGAAAAAACCAGAAGCCTTATCCTTTTTCTGATATGCGGCTTATGTATTTTTGCGTTTGTAATTGTTGCCATGTATCCCCGGTATAAACTTCTGATACAGACAAAAAAACACACAGATGAATTTAACGCGCAGATTGAGAAACAAAAAGAACTTCTCCCGCTTCTTGCGCTGCAACTTCAGGAGATAGACAAATTTAAGCTGCCTGATGAATTATCTTCTCTGAACAAAGCCGCGCTGCTGCCCGAAGAAAAGGCAAAAGCAGCTTTTGATATTGAACAGCTTGCAGCTCAGAACCGCCTCAGTGTCGAGTCTGTCGGATTTGACGCGAATTTTGAAACCCTTTCTGTTCTGCTTGCCACAAACAGCACGGAAACTGAGGATAAAAATAGTTTTTCAAATATTCATCGTTTTTTAATCGGGCTGGAAAATCTGTCTTATACAGATCGGATCGAGCGTATTTCTATTCGGGCTATTGACCAGATCAGAAAAATTGAAATCAGACATAAATTGGTTAAGAAGTGAAAAGTCAGAAGTGGTTAGTGGTTAGTGGTTAGTTTTTTTCTATCCACTATCCACTATCCACTGACCACT
>DYRC01000043.1:0-6570 GCA_020718925.1 Desulfonema limicola | reverse complement strand
ACCACTTTCTAAGGAGAACGGATGTCGAAACGGGAAAAAATTATTGTCGGTCTGATGATAACGAGCGTTATTTTCGGCGCGTATCATTTTTATTCTACGTCTCGCCCGAATGTCCGTTTCGGGATGCCAGGTAAAACTGCCGAGCCTGTGAAGAAAAAAGAAAAAAGCATAACGATTTCTCTTTCAGAAAAAGAGCTTTATGTTCTCAAACAGGTGCCGCTTTCATGGGCAGATGATCCGTTTATTACGAATACGTCTAAGGGAAAGCAGGTGAAAGTTTATCCGCCTATTCCCAAAGACCTTAAATACTCCGGTTATCTTAAAGCAGAAAACCGGATGCTGGCAATTATCAATGGTACAGAATATCAGATCGGTGAGGTAATTCCTCCAACCCAGTACTTTGTTACAGATATTTCTCCGAAACGGGTAGTGATTTCACTGCCCGGGGGAATAAATCCCGGCACAGTACCGATTCTGGAATCGGATTAAATCTATGAAAGTAAAAAATAGACAAACAATTATGATTATCTGCGGCATATCTTTTGCATTTCTGATGACGCTTGGCTGTATGGATAGAAAGAAAGGGGTAAAAGACCTCAACTTTGAAAAATGGAAAGCCATGTCCGAAACTGCAAAAGGTCATACGCCCGCGCCTCTTGTGCCTGATTCGCCGTCCAAGGCTGAGTTGAAATCTGTGGAAGCTGAAAAACCTCCGCCTCCTTTTGCCGAAGTTGACAAAGCTCTTCCTATGATAAAAGTGGGGCTGAATATGCAGGATGTGGATATATCGGTGATGCTGAAAACATTGGCAAAAGCTGCAAATGTCAATATGATCATCAATCATAATGTCAAAGGCAAAGCCACGATTCATGTCAGCGAATCCCGTTGGGATGAGGTATTTTCAAGTATTCTGCGCTCACACAATTTGAATTATGTCTGGGATGGCGATATTCTCAGAATTATCTCGCTTGAAGATGTCAATGACGAGGTGAAATTATCAGAAGCCGATATTAAGAAAAAGCTTCAGAAACAAAAGTTAAAGCAGGCGGATCCGCTTCTGATCGAAGTGATTAAGGTTAATTTTGCCAATGCCGAAGAGTTGAAGAAAGGCATTGAGCCGTTGCTGAAAGGAGATGAGGGAGACAAGCAGAAAGCGGCGGTATCCGTAGATATTCACACCGGATCGCTCATTATCCGGGCAAGAGCCGATGATATTGAAATGATAAAAAATCTGACCCGGAAAATAGATCGTCCCACCTCTCAGGTATTGATTGAGGCGCACATTGTGGAAGCCACGCGGCAGACGGCTTATGAACTGGGCGTTCAATGGGGCGGTGCTTACAAAGGGTCAGTATATCAGATAAGTCCTGATGCGGCAACGAATCTGACGAGCAGCCAGTTGACAAATAACTTGACAAGCCAATCCGGTACCACGGGTGGAATTAATAATCCGCTCAGCGTTGCGGGGATGGCACTGACCCTGCCCGGTTCGATTACAGCCAGCGAAGGACTGAATATCGGTGCTATGCTTCAAAAAAGAACAAACATTCTTGCGGTTCAACTCTCAGCGCTTCAGAACAATGGGCAGCTTAAAATTCTTTCCAGCCCGTCTATTACCACGCTGGACAATCAGACGGCTACGATTGAATCCGGCAAGGAAGTTCCGTTTCAGACGGTTCAGCAGGGCGAGGTCAATGTAGAATTTAAAAAAGCCGTGTTAAGCCTTAAAGTTACGCCTCATGTTATTAATGGTAAAATTTTAAAACTCAATATCCTTACCCATAAAGACGAGCTTGATTTTACAAACCATGTATCAGGCAACCCGACCATCATTACCAAAAACGCGGAAACCAATGTTGTGTTGTTTGACGGACAAACGACTGTGATCGGGGGACTTAACAAGGAAAGTTTAAGCGACAGCGAATCCGGTATTCCGATGTTGTCGGATATCCCGCTTATAGGACATCTGTTCAAGCGGACGGGCAATAAAAGCGATAAAGAAGAAATTCTGATTTTCATTACGCCGCATCTGCTGAAGGAGCCGCAGCCTTAACGCTATGAAAAAGAAATTAGGAAAAATGCTGATTGAGGCAGGGCTTTTAAATCAGGAACAGCTTGATCGGGCGTTGTCAGAGCATCGGAAAGCCAATCTGAAGATGGGACAGTTTCTGATTGCCGAAAGAATCATCACTGAAACCGATCTGGTGAATATTGTCTCTACGCAATTGAATATCGAAAAATACCGCCCTGAAGCGTATCCGATAGACACGAGTCTGGCATCGCTGATTCCCTCAGATGTGGCACAGAAGCATCAGATGATTCCGCTCAAGAAAAAAGGAACGCTTCTGATAGTTGCCACCACAGACCCTACGGATATTCAGTCTATTGATATTATTGAAAGTCTGACAGACTGCGAGATAGACCCGCTGATCTGCACGGAGCAGGAATTTAACTATCTCAATACCAATCTTTACGGCGCAAACACCGGAATCAGCGGGCTTTTGGATGAAATGGAATACAAGAGCCAAAGCGAGGAGGATGAGGCTTCTCCTCCGCCGGAATATGTTGAAGTCAGTTCTCTTCAGGATATGGCGGAAGAAGCGCCGGTGGTGCGTCTGGTCAATTCCATTTTGTCGCAGGCGGTGCGCGAAGGCGCGAGCGATATTCACATCAGCCCGGAAAAAGATTATGTTCAGATGCGTTTCAGGGTGGACGGAAAACTGCATGAGGTTCCGGCGCCGCCGAAACACATGATTCTTCCGATTGTTTCCCGATTGAAAATTTTGGGCAATATGGATATTTCAGTGTTCAGAGTTCCGCAGGACGGACGATTCACCGCAAAAATGAGCCACAAAGAAATCAATATCCGGGTGTCCACCATCCCTACGATTTACGGCGAAAATATGGTGCTGCGCCTTCTTGACGCCACCTCTACGATTTATTCGCTTGAAGAGTTAGGCATGTCTGAAAATGATCGCATCAAGACCGAATCCATGCTCTATAGACCTTACGGCATGATTTTAAGCACAGGACCGACCGGGAGCGGCAAAACCACAAGTCTGTATTCCATCATCAAAACCATCAACGATCCGGATATCAATATCATCACGCTCGAAGACCCGGTGGAATACCGGCTTGAGAAAATACGGCAGATTCAATTGAACCGCAAAGCCGGAATGACCTTTGCCAGCGGCATTCGCTCTGTTCTGCGCCAAGACCCGGATGTGATTATGATCGGAGAAATCCGTGATCCTGAAACCGCCATGATTGCTGTCCAAGCCGCATTGACCGGACATCGGGTACTCAGCACCCTTCACACCAACAACGCAGGCGGAACAATTACGCGGTTTATTGACATGGGCGTTGCGCCGTTTCTGCTGTCATCGGTACTGCTTCTGCTGATTGCCCAGCGGTTAGTCAGACAGGTCTGTCCGTATTGCTCTAAGCCATTTTCGCCCTCTCCGACAGCCCTGAAATACTGGGGAATCGAACCTTCTTCAGATATGAAATTCGTTCAGGCAAAAGGATGTTTTAACTGCCTCAATACCGGCTATAAAGGCAGAACCGGCGTATTTGAAGTTATGGCGGTGGATGAAATGGTTCAGGACATGATTTTAAAAAATGAATCTGCCAATGAGATTACCCGCGCAGCTCAGAAGAGCGGGAAATTCAAAACGCTGAGGGAAAATGTGGCTGAAAAAATCAGCCGGGGGATTACCACGTTTGAAGAAGCGGCTTCGGTGGTGGTGATATAAAGTGAGAAGTGAGAAGTGAGAAGTGAGAATGGATGATGGAAAGACAAGTTTTGATGATAAAAGAAATGCCCTTTTTTAAAACCTTCCGAAGTAACGGCGAAGCGGTTATTGATACAGATATTTTTGAACAATGGATCCGGATGTTTCAAAACGCCGATGCTTTGGAAAATAAAAATAGATTTAATAGTAAAATAAATATGTTGAAACAGGCGGTATCAGATGATCTTTTCTTAAATGATCTCAGCGAAATTTCATCGGATTTTCGGAACATTGATTCAGAGGCTTGGTAAATGGTTGAATATAGATGGAATCTGTTTCTTGCTGATCTTGATCCGGTCATCGGCTCTGAACAGGGAAAAACCCGTCCGGTACTTGTAATAAGCGAAGAAACTATCAATCAGATATTGCCCGTAGTAAATGTGCTGCCTATAACCTCCCGAAAATCAGGCAGAAATATCTATCCGAATGAAGTATTTCTATCAGCCGGTCTCTGCGGATTGAAAAACGATTCTGTGTTGCTTTGTTATCAGATCAGAACCCTTGATAAGAAACGTTTGATTAAACATATCGGCAAAATACATCAGCCGATTTTACAGTCCGAAATCATTGAGACGCTTTGCTTTCAGTTAGGAATATATGGATTATAATTTTCTGAACATGCTGCCCCATGAATTGCGTATCACCACTGGCAGCAAGGATGCTTTTCTGGTCGGCGGCTCTGTCAGAGATTTTCTTGCAGGCAGACAGCCGGATGATTATGATATTGTCGTAATCAAAGAGCCGGAAAGATTTGCGCGTCAGCTTGCCGCACAGACACGGGGCGCATTTGTGAATCTTGGCAAAGCAGATATGACGGTTTTCCGGGTCGTGGCGAATAACGTCATGTTTGACATATCTCCGCCCAAAGGCGTGTGTCTGGAAGATGATCTCTGCCGCCGGGATTTTACAATCAATGCGCTGGCAATAGATTTGGCATCGGGAAAACTGATTGATCCTACCGGCGGACAGCAGGATATGCGCGATAAACTTGTCCGCATGGTCGCAAGCAAAAGTTTTACTGATGATCCGCTACGGCTTCTCAGAGCGTTTCGGATGGCTGCCGCGTTTGATTTCACGATTGAAACGCAGACGCTTGAAGCGATTCGGAAATATGCGCCGCTGATTTCCCAAAGCGCTGGGGAACGTATCCATGCGGAACTGCTCAAAATTCTTTGCCTGCCCAATTCGTATCCGTATCTTGTTCAGATGGCTGATACAGGTCTTTTGTTTGAAATATTTCCTGAACTTTCAGCTTTGAAAGGCTGTACCCAGAATCGCCACCATGCTTATGATGCGTTTTATCATACGTTAAGCGCGTTTTATCATCTGGAAAAAAATCTCAAAGATGCAGATATAGGCAAAGAACACGCGGCTCTGCTGAAATGCGCCATTCTGCTTCACGACATCGGAAAGCCTTATACCCGGACGATAGATGAGAACGGAGAAATTCATTTTTACGCGCATGAGCAGAAAAGCGCGGATATGTTTATACCTATTGCCGAGCGATTGAAGTTTTCAAACACGGAAGAGCGATTTACAGAAGCTGTGATTCGGCATCATTTAAGACCCTTATTTCTGTTTAGGGCAGAACAGAAGAACACGCTGACATCCCAGGCAATTACCCGCTTTTTTATGAAATATGACGAATACGCGCCGTTTCTGCTTCTTCATGCCATAGCTGATCATCAGGGCAAAGGCAGCCATGTCAGCCAGAATTTTATCGCATTTATCACCGGGCTGATAGACAGATTCAAATCTCAGTTCACACCCGAATCGCGTCAGCCGCCGCTGATTACCGGACGCGATCTGATTCAGGAATTTAAGCTTGAGCCTTCGCCGGTGTTCAAAAAAATTCTGACTATGATAGAAGAAGAGCGATTATCGGGAAATCTGAAGAATCGGCAGCAGGCAATAGCGCGGGTTAAGGATTTTCTGAACGGTTATTCCGGCAAGCCTTTGCCGGTCAGCCCCGGTTCGCGTGCAAGAAGCTGACGCAGCGGTTTTATATCGGGAAGTCCAAGAGCGTCTGATAATGCGGCATCAATCTCCGCCCGCACCGGTTCCGCGTCAAGCTTGGCAAGAGCCATCACTTCTTTATCGCAGATCGTATCATAAGCATTTGCAAGCCGCCTGATTGCTTTATCCGGCAAGGAACGCACATCAAGCACCGGCATAGCTGTCCACACAGGTTGTTTAACCCTACAACGTCATTTTAATTTGCAATATAATACATAATCTGCTGAATCCCCTGTAAAAAAGGAGAGAGATTATGTTACCGGAATGTCGGAATGAGGGGGGACTGCTTTTCAATCCCGGAAATTTCACGGTTATTTTCAGGACTGTTCTGAGAGAAAAGAGCCGGCAGAAAATTTTTTCCGGTATATGGCAGGTCATACCGATTCGCTATCAAAGCACCCCTCCCCCCGCCCCCTCCCCGAAACGGAGAGGGGGGAGTACCGATGATGTCTCCCCCTTCCCTTTCAGGGAAGGGGGCCGGGGGGTTAGGTGAGTTTGAAAGCGATTTGGTATCAGCTCGGTGATTCGGAAAGAAAGCCGGCGGAACCGTGCGCTCTGTGCGGAGAATGCTGACAGATGCGGTGCGGAAGGAAGACAGACCGGAGAAAATTTATCGGGGAAGGTCCGCTCGGGAGATGGGCGCCCCGGACGGAATAATGACAGCTGATGAAAGCGGGTTTCCCGGTATAAGATGGGCAGCAGAACAGTGTTCTGAGGAAACAGAGACAGAGCCGGGGACGGATCACTGTGAGGTCGGAAA
>DYRC01000042.1 GCA_020718925.1 Desulfonema limicola | reverse complement strand
CGGCAATTTATTGCCGTGAAGTGTATCAACTAAATTTTAATACTCCTGTCAGCTTCGATGACCGCTCTCATAAATTTTTTAAACTGGCTTTCATAATACGCGCGATCACGGGTGGCAATTTCAATGGCTTTTTTGCTGACGGAAGCTGCCTTTTCATAGTCTTTGTTGGCATAATAGCTTTCTGCAAGCGTGTCCAGAATATAGGGAGCCTGAAGAATCGCTACGGCTCTTTGGGCTAATTCAACCGCCCGCTCGGTATCGCGCAGCTTTTTATTTTCGATAGTGGCATACAACCACGCCAGATTATTCAATACATGGGGATTATCCGGTTCGAGTTCTAAAGACTTTTCATAAGTTTCCACGGTTTTTTCATAGTTTTTCTGAGTGTAATACATATCCCCCAGAACACCGTAAAGTCTTGCATTTTTGGGATTTTTTTCAATTTCCCGAACAATGATTTTTTCCAGCAACTGTGAATTGAATTTTTTTCCGCTCTCGGTAAAATTGAGATGAAAGCCCAACCCTCCGATCAGTAAAATGCCTGCGAGATACACTGCAATGCTTTTTCTGATTTTTTTATCATGGCGATCTATCCAGCCCCGATTTGTCTCGCATTTTTTCAGATAATCCACGCGCTCTGTAATGCTGAAATGATGCCAATTGGGTTTGTCCGGGGATTGTCCGCTGGTTAACGTGATTTTTTCAAATGTGGAAATGAGCGGCACCGCATTATCAAAAAGATGATAAATGTATGTATCTGCCTGACGCTCGAAATTCCGCATAAAATATCCGAAAATAAAGCGGAAATAAATCAGAAAAATCAAAATAATGACAACACTCACCCATGCGGAAAACGCGGTCTGACTGAAGCCGACAACATTGACTATGCGATACAGCGGCTCGATATACATCAGCCCGTAAACTGCCAGATCAAAGACCGTGTAAGACAGCAGCATATAACCGATAAAGAAAAACAGATAAAACAGCAGATGCCGCTTTTTGACATGACCGATTTCATGGGCAATCACCGCTTCGATTTCATCAATGCTGAGATGCGTCAGCAGGGCTTTGGTAACAAGAATATAGCGGAATCGCCGGATGAGTCCCATAACGCCCGCGGTAATCATCCGCCCTTCAAAAATGGGCCAATATAAAATATCCGCATATTCCAGCCCGGCGCGTTGACATAAGGCTTCGATCCGCCGTCTTTCCCAGCAGTCTTCAAGCGGCGTACATTGCCAGAATTTCTGAATCATCGCAGGTCCCGCAATAGCGGTCGCAAACAGAAAAAACAGAAAATAACTGATTTCTCCGACAGTTGTGGACAGAAATTGTTTGAGCGGCTCAAACGGCAGCACCTGAACAATATCCGATACCAGCGATAATATGAGCCAGGGCAGAAGAACCGGCAGGGCAAATGAAATATTGGACGTTACATATCCGCGCCCTGAGAGTTCGCTGTTATACAGCAGCCGATAAGACGGATACGCAAACGCCCAAATCATTGCCAAATATCCCACGAAAATTGCGATAAACAGCAATGCCTGAAGCGTGGGCAGTATGGAAAAAAACGGCGCAGCAAAGGTGGGCAGGTTCAGCCAATAAATATCAATGGCAAACACCGCAATCGCAATGATCGAATGCCGGGTAATCAGGCTGTTGAAGCGATGATCCGATTGAAAAAAGCTGTCCGCAGCAATTCGCTTTTCCAGCCGGTGAAACTCAAAGCGGGTGAACAGCGCAAATACCGCCGCCAATGCCAAGAAAATTTCAAGGCTTTCCGCCAAAGGGAAATTGCTTTCCTGCGGAGAAGGGGCTGTGGTATATATCAGAAGAATGATTATGAAATATAAAAAGTTACCAAACATGATATAATCTTACCTGAATTTTATGTATTTATCAACATCTAAGAATGACTTTATGAACTTCCCCGCCGCAACGGAAAGTTTTTTATCACTTTTCACAGCGGTATTTTTATGTTAATTTCAGAGATTGTCCGATTATCACACGGCAATAAATTGCCGCGCTATTACGGGTTATCCCTAAGGGATAAAAAAGTCCCGTAGGGACGACACATAATAGCCCGGAAATTCATTTCCGGGAAAGGAAAACGCCATAAACTCATATCCGGTAAAAATTATATCTGTAACGCTTCTGATTCTCATCCTCACAATGGCGCTGAGTTCTGTGTTAAGCCTTGCGTCTTTTGAGAAGATATATACATCGTCTCTGATCTCTGTATATGAAACTGCCGGAAAGAATCTCAAGCGCAAAACAGAACAATCGCTGCGATTCGGCAAGCCGTTGGATAAATTTCAGGGAATGGATGCCCTGCTTGCCGAAGTGCATAAAAAAAATCCGGAGATTTCATACTCGGCTGTCGGTACGCCGCAGGGAAATATTCTGTATCATACAGATTCGGATCAGATCGGAAAACAATTTCCATCTCCGATACCGAAATTTGCTCCGGATCAGATTGCGATTACCAAGCTTGATAAAGGGAACTATCTTTCATTTCTGCCGCTTTACAACCGTTCCGAAGAACTTACAGGCATTATCCTGATGTCATTTTCAAGAGAAGTCATATACAAAAGACTCCGTGATATGGCATATCAAAATTTAAAAGCGCTGGCATCTGTTACCATCGGAACCTCTTTGCCGCTTATCGGATTGCTTGCTTTTTTCATACGCGGCAATCTGCAAAAACATATCCGCTTCAGAATTTTTATCATTGTAATGGCGTTGATTGTCGCGGGGCAGCTTGTTTATTCTTATATCAATCTTAATTCGTTTGAATACAGCCATGTCAGGGCGCTTCAATCCAAATGCAATAAACTGGGCGAATTTTTAAGAGATGATGTAGAATATGTGCTGAATATGAATATTCCCTTATCCCGGCTGGTACGGCTTGAAAATACGCTGAAAGAAATTTCGGAAATAACGCCGGAACTGGAGTATATAGAAATTTCCGACCTTGACAGAAATGTCCTATACTATGCGGATCGTCAGACCATGAAACAGATTGAGCCGGGTGTGAAGATTTCTTATCAGTCCCCGGATGTCTCTGTGCCGGTATATTTTCGGAAAGAGAACCGTCATGTCGGCAATATCGGGTTGAGCATATCGCCGGAAGCGATCCGAAGCAAATCGCGGGAAATTCTGCTGGATATGATGACGGTGATTCTGACCTCGCTGCTGATTACCTTTGAAGCACTGACATTTATTTTCAATCGCGGCAGGGCTTCCGGAGAAAGCACAAAAATTCCGTATTCTTATGTCCGTCCGATAATTTTTTTGTTTATTATGGCAGATGGATTCTGTACGTCTTTTTTCCCTTTGTATGCAAACATGCTGTATCAGCCGATGTGGGGGCTTTCCAGAGAAGTAATGATGGGGCTGCCTATTTCCGTTTTCATGCTGTCTGTTGTGTTCAGTATGCCGATAGCCGGAAACTGGTCGGATCGGGCAGGGTGGTATAAGCCTCTGATTAGCGGAATCGTTGCAAATATCACAGGACTTATTCTGACCGCAATGGCTCAGAATATGATCCAACTGATTTTGTTCCGCTCTCTTACGGCAATCGGTTTTGCGATTGTTTTTATTGCCTGTCAGAGATTCGTGGCAGATAATACCGACTCTCAGGAACGCGCTGCCGGAATGGCATCTTTCGGTTCAGCCTTTGCTGCGGGCAGTATCTGCGGTACCGTGATGGGGGCGATGCTGGCTGACCGTATCGGATACAGAAATGTTTTTTTATTCAGCGCAATGATTTCTATCGTTGCGCTCCTCTTCTGCCTGTATATTTTCAGAAATCAAGCCCGGACAACTGAAAAAAAATCAGCAAGCACCTTTCCTTTCAGGGAATTGTTTAATGTTCTCAAAGACCCGGAATTTTTTTCTGTTGTTTTTCTTCAAGCCATCCCGACAAAAATCATATTGATCGGATGCTTGTTTTATCTGATTCCGCTGTATCTGAAAAGCCTTCAAATCTTGCAATCTGACATCGGGCGTGTTATTATGACATATAATATTGCAATTGTGTTTCTCAGCTACTTTTTTTCAAAATATATTGATAAAGAAACTCACAGAAAATATTATATTTTTATCGGAGGAATGCTTACGGGTATTTCAATGATATGTTTTAATGCGGGTTCGGGCGCCTTTGCAATATTGTGTCTGGTAGCCGTAATAGGGGTTTCCCATACCTTTTCCATATCGTCTCAGATATCCGTCATCACAGAAACAGCAGTCATCAGACGGATAGGAACCGGAACCGGGATGGGGGTTTTCCGTTTTTGGGAAAGATTGGGCAATGCTGCCGGTCCTCTGATAACCGGCGTTCTGATTATAAAACTGGGATATATCCGAACAGTTGTTGCTTTGGGAGTCATGTCGGTTACATGCAGTATTTTATATCTTATGACAATTCTTCTGCGGAAGTATGAAAGGAAAAAAACATGAATGAATATTATGACTTTCTGGATCGTCAGCTCAATGATGTTCTCGGAACAGATTTGGAGTTCAACATTCTGCTGGGTGCTGAACCTTATAAGTTAGAGCCTGATGTGCGGCATGGTTTTTTTGATCGTTACGCGCTGATTAAAGAATTTCAGGAAATAACGCTGTCATTGTTCAATGCAAGCTTGAATGGTGAAGCCGATCCGGAAATCGCTTCTCTGATTATTAACGAGCTTCCTGAAAATCAGGGCTGGAATTATCATAAAGACCTGAATCTGAAAGATACTCCGGTTTTTTTCAGAACAGATGAGGTCATACCGGGGAAAATCTGTGAAATACAGTGTCCCGCATCTTTATGGGGGATTTGCGAACAATTGTATCATTTTTATAAACATTTCGGTTTTCAGATCACAAGTTTTAATAAAAGCCTGTCTGAAAGTTTTTCAGATGCGTTGACTCAATATTTGGGAACATCTCCTTTGATTCACCATCTTGCCGATCATTCATCAATTCCGCATGATGTGAGGTTTTTTATACAGCAGACGCGGAAGCACGGATTAAAATATTTTACTTATGACAAAGGCGTAACACCTTATAATTGCAATTTTATCAGGGCGCATATATTTATGGGGCTTTGGACGGATAACTACGCATCGGAACGCTTGGCGCAGTATAAAGCCGGGACCATAAATTATGATCTCCCCCCTGCAATTCTGTTTGATGAAAAAATGCTCTATATGCTTCCATTCTGGCATAAAACAAGGCATTACTATCCGGATCAGATACGGGATATATTTCCTTATACACAGCTTATCACGCCTGAAGGATTTGAACTTGAAGATGGAACAAACATCAGCATAGAGGATTTTTGCAAACGTTCGCAAAAGCAGAGGGATTATTATTTCAAATATGCGAGCAGCGATTTTCTGATTAAATGGGGAAGCAAAGGCGTTTATCTGGCATCAACTTTTTCAGGCATCAAAATCAGACAATTTTTTGAAGATATTATAAAGGATTATGTCCAGAAACGGTATTGGATTATTCAGAAAGCATATTTGACAGATGACGTTACTGATTATATAACAAGAGACAATGAGTTGGTGAATATAAATGTGCATTCAAAATTCAGCGGATTTTACGGTCCATCCGGTCTGATGGGGATTCTGATCATGCAAAGACCTTTTTATAAGGTTCACGGAAGCACAGATACTATTGTTCGTATCTCTTGCTAATTTTTTTTGAAAATGAGGTGATTCATGTTGATTTCCAAATTCAAACCTTTTTTTATTATGCTATCGCTGCTTTATCTCGTATCTGTCGGATACTGTGCAGATACAATACCTAAAAAAATCTATAAGATAGGCTATCTTGAGCCGGCTCCTTACTGGATATTTTCACATGAACTTGATGCGATTAAAAAAGCTCTTGCGGAAATGGGCTGGAAAGATAAGATTGAGTTCCCTGCGGACGCTTTTTTCAATCCGGGGCGTGAAGATGATAAAAAACCGCTATGGTCGAAGCGGGCGGACGAACTGATGGCTCGGAAAGATATTGATCTCATTATTACGGCGGGTACCGATGCTACCGCAACGATGTTAAAAGCCAATAATGGAAAAACTCCGATAGTTGCAATTTCTGTCAGCGATCCGATAAAATCCAAATTTGTTCTGAATGAAAAAGATTCAGGCGTTGATAATTTCAATGTTCGTGTCGCTCCGAATCAGTATAAACGCATGTTTGAAATTTTCCATGACGTAGTAGGATTCAAAAAACTCGGACTGGTTTATTGGGATACAGAAAATGGAAAAAGATACACCAATCTTGACGATGCTCATCTTGTTGCCAAAGAGCGGGGCTTTGAGGTAATTGAATACAAAAAAGTCAGCGAATCAGGGGCGGCAGAAGATTGTCTGAAAGGGCTTGAAGAATTGGTTTCCAAAAAAATAGACGCTTTTTTCATCCCCTCTCTGAATTGTTTTGATTGGCAAGCAAGCAATATGAAAATGTTGTTGGATTTTCTGAGTGAGAAAAAAATTCCAACCTTTGCCAGAAACGGGACAAGAGATGTCAAAGGAGGCGCACTTATGGGGTTTTCCAGTATTGATTTTTCCAGCAGAGGTAAATTTATTGCCGATAAAATTGTAAGAATTTTTCAGGGAGAAAAGCCCAGATCACTGCCCATGATAGACAATGCGATTCCCAAAATATCCATCAATCTTCATGTGGCTAAAAAAATCGGATTCAATCCGCCGTTTGACATTTTAGCCGCTTCGGATGAACTGTTTCAGGAAATCACGCTGCCGGATGATCGGCTGGTAAAGTGATATTTTTTTGAAATTTAAAAAAAATCACAAACGCCTAAGTTTTACATGAAAAAAACAATGAATATTCAGCCATTTCCGATGGAATCCGAACCTTGCTGCTGTTCGGCTGCGGCTCATACACCGGACTCGTATGAACGCCCCGGATACGCGCTCTGTTCTTTTGTGGAAAATTTTGAAAGCACAGCAGTCGGCATGATTCCGCACGTCAAAACTTATCTTGAACGAAGCGATCATATCGGCACAATTCTGACACGCGCAGATATTGGCAGAAGCCGGTATAAAATTTCTGCCGGGCTTTATTGTGTCGGAAAGCCGGATTCCCAATCGCCGGTGCTGGTTACAGCCAATTATAAACTGACATTTGATATGCTTCGCAAAGAATTGCAGGAAATCAGCGCGTGGATTCTGGTCTTGGATACACGCGGCATCAATGTGTGGTGTGCTGCCGGAAAAGGAACATTTTCATCCGAAGAAGTGTGCAGACAGGTCAAATCTTCAGGAATAGCAACTCTCGTATCTCATCGGGAATTGATTCTGCCGCAATTATCCGCCACCGGCGTTTCTGCCATCAAGGTCAAAAAAGACTGCGGATTCAAGGTGATATGGGGTCCGGTATATACCAAAGACATCCGGCGGTTTCTTGATGCGGGAATGACTGCCGAACCCTTGATGCGTCAGGTAACTTTTTCGCTTGCAGAGCGGTTGGTGCTGATTCCGGTAGAAATTGTCCTGTTAAGAAAATATCTGGGATGGCTTGTGCCTGCGATATTTATTCTATCCGGCATCAGCCCGAATATTTTTTCAATCAGCATGGCATGGTCAAAAGGATTGATTGCTCTGGTTGCCCTGTTGGCAGGCATTTTGGCAGGTGCGGTGATGACGCCCGCATTGCTGCCTTGGATTCCCGGACTTGCTTTTTCCGTCAAAGGCACTCTGACAGGCTTATTTTTCGGTATCTGGGTGATGGCAGAATCATGGCGCAATGTCGGCGGCGTGGGCGCGTTGGCATTGCTCGTATTTACGACAGCTATCAGTTCCTATTTAGCCATGAATTTTACCGGATCAACGCCGTTCACCTCGCCTTCGGGTGTTGAAAAGGAAATGCGGAAAGCCATGCCGTTTCAGGCAGGAGTCGTGATTTTTGCGCTGATATTATGGATTATCTCAGGCTTTGTCAGATAAAAGGAAACGCATTGTGAAAGACTTCAGATATTTACCGGATGTTTCAACCTTGAAACTTGACGAGATGGCATGTATCGGGTGCGGTATTTGCGAAATGCTCTGCCCTCATGCGGTGTTTGAAATCAGAGATCGCAAGGCGCGTATTGTTGATGCTGACGGATGTATGGAATGCGGCGCCTGCGCCAACAACTGCCCCTCATCCGCCATCAGCGTTACGCCCGGCGTGGGATGCGCCACCTATATTATTCAGTCATGGATCAAAGGAAAAGAAAATGCTTCATGCGGATGTGATTGCTGCTGAAAAAAAATGAAACCGGACATAAAAACGCCTGTTTTGGCAGGATTGCTGATCGCCCAACTGCTTTCGACATTTTATGTCTGGCAATCTGATCTTCATCTGTTTCAGAGCATGAGCGCGATCAAAGCTGCCGGATATATTCCTATTCCCAATGAACGGGTCATGCCAAGTCTCAGATCAATTTTGCCTGCATGTTACGGGGGACTTTTTTTTACGCTAAGCATCGGCGCGGCATTATCGCTGCTATCCTATGTCGCTGTAATGCTATGGAACAGACTGGGGCGCGATAAGCGGGCATCCATGTTTCTGATACTATTCTGGATAGGCGGCATTGTTTTTTCAAATCTTAACGGATTTTCTGCCATTGCCACAAGTTTCTGGTTGATCATACCGGCTGTTGTGTCATTTCTGACAGTGAAACAAAGTTCTGTGCCATCAGATCACAAAACAAATATCAGAACGCTGTGGATTCATTCAGCTATGATGCTGATGATTGCAGCTATCGGCATAAGTCAGATGAATATCAATGTATTTCTGAATTTTCGGGATAAATTACTGCTTTCAAACCCCGTAGGATTGCGGCTTAACAATTTTTATTATGATTATACGCTGTATGCGGCAGAGGCTTTCAAATCGCCGTCTCAGAAGCTTTTGAGAACCTGCAGGCTTTCTATTGATGATAAGATATTGAAAGAGCGGGTGGAAAAGCAATTGCTGGTTTATGATTACTTCAGCATTAACGCGGCTGGTGCTGATCTTGAAATGAATCAGGCAGAAGCAGAGAAATTTCTCAAACAGCCTTCGCAATATCTGAAAAATTTTTCTGAAACATCAGATCCTCATGGGTTTTTCCGATCCTGCGTCTGGCTCTCAATTATCGTGCTGCCGTTTCTCATGTTATATGGCTGTATTTACGGATTATTCTGTATTCTGCGATTATGCTTTCGGCAATCTCCGCGTATTTCAGGAATTGTCCTGCTGTTTTGCGGCATTTCAATTGTGGCTGTGTTGTTTTATCAGCCCGGCAAACCCAAAAAACCTGTTCAAAATCTGTCAGAGGCAATCATATCTGATAATCAACAACTGCGATTTGCCGCGCTGCGGTGGATTGCCACGAGCGAATTTATGGATATTGCCGAATTTGATGTCAGCAAAATTTTAAACAGCCCTGATATTTCTGAACGCCATTGGCTGATTAGGGCATTAGGGCGAAGCAATTCTCCGAAAGCATACAATATTATGATTAAGCTGACAGACGATCCTCAGTTCAATATCGTCTATACCGCTTATGCAATGATAGGCAAACGCGGAGATCCGCGGGCAATTCCCGAAATTCTGAAACGATTGCCTGTTTCTGATAACTGGTATGTTCAGAATTATGCGTATAAAGCTCTGAGAAAGCTTGGCTGGCATCAGGGCAGAATTTCATAACAGTTCATAATCCAAATATCCTTAAATCCTTATAAAATCCTTTTTATCCTGAGCTTGCCGAAGGGCAAACCTGATTGACTTTTTCAGATATATCCGCTACGTTATTTCATAGCAAAGGAGAAAATTATGGGTGCCGCCAGACAGACAGAAATCCTCACACCTGAAGACTATCTGATGCTTGAACGTCAGTCTTCTGAGAAAAGCGAGTTTTATCAGGGCGAATGCTTTGCTATGGCAGGCGCGTCCAGACGGCATAACATGCTGGCAGGACGGATATTTGCCGCTCTGTTGCGTCATCTTGACGGAAAACCCTGCTTTCCTTATATATCTGATATGCGTCTTGATATAACATCTCACAATCATTATGTATATCCCGATGTTCTTGTGGTCTGCGATGAATCAGCTTATATCGCTGACGATATGGTGAATGATGCCCTTGTCATTATCGAAGTGCTTTCTCCGACTACCGAATCTTATGACAGAGGTAAAAAATTCCTTCACTATCAGAGCCTTGACTCGTTCATGGAATATGTGCTTATCAGTCAGAGCAATATTCAGGTTGAAGTATTCCGGCGCAATGATGCCGGAAAATGGGAATATGAAATACTTACCGAACCGTCCGATATTCTGCATCTGAACGCTCTTGAATTTTCTATTCCTATTTCAGAGCTATACAAATTCAGCACGGTGTGAATGACAGATGATGAATTTCCGGGCTATTTACTGCTCACCACTTTGTAAATTCCCCATGATGCCCTTTTAACAAAAGATTCACGCCCAGAAATGTAAATAACAGCGCGATAAAGCCGATAATAGACATGATTGCGGATTTTCTGCCCCGCCATCCCACAGTAAGACGCTCATGCAGCAATGCCGCATAAAACAGCCATGTAATCCCCGCCCAGACTTCTTTGGGGTCCCAGCTCCAGAATTTTCCCCACACGGATTTTGCATACAGAAAACCGCTTGCCAATCCCAGCGTCAGCATCATAAAGCCGGTGATAATGCTTGCATATCCGGTTGAATCCAATAATTCCAGCGAAGGCAGCCGTTTGAAAAAAAATCCCCGACTTTTGCTTTTGATGGCGTCTTCCTGAACCAAGTATAATATTCCCAGCCCACATGCCAATGCAAAACACGCCCAGCCGGTAAAAATTGTAATAACATGAAATATCAGCCAAAAATCCTTGAAAACCGTTTTGCTCTGAACAAGTTCTTTGGGGACATGAAAAGAGGCAATCATCAGCAGCGTAATCAGAGGCGCGGCATATACCCCTAAAATCTTTAACTTAAAGCGATATTGAAATGCCAGAAATACGCCTGCAAGCATCCATGCGATCATGGAAAGCGTTTCATGGAGATTTCTCACCGGCATCAGCCCTGAGATAAAAACATTGTTTCCGATAATCGCAACATGCGCCAAAAATGCCACGCCCATCAGCCCATAGCCTATCTTATGAAGATAATCCTTTTGCAAAAAAAGATACGCAATATAAGCTGCCGAACTGAATAAATACAGCACAATACAGATAATCAGCGTAATATCCATATTTAATCCGTTTTCATTAAAGATTCAAAGGTGTAGCCCTTGCCTAAAACCTCAAGAAGCAGGCTGTCAATTTCTCTGATTTGCTCTGTTTTTACTGATTGCAGCAATCCTTTTTCAAGCAGACGCTCAAACAATGCCTTATGCGCTTGGGGCGCGTGAGATTCAGCAAGCAGTTGTTTTCGGATGCTCCCCATCAGGTGCAAAAAAACACCATATTGAGGATCGAATTGTTTTTCAAGTTCTTTTCGTATGAATTTGGCAGACGCCGGACTTTTGCCGGATGTGGAAATGGAAATCACCAAATCGCCCCGTCTGATGGTTGACGGAACAATGAAATCGCAGAGTTCCGGGCTGTCTGCAATATTGCACAGGATATTGAGTTGCCGGGCATCTGATTGAATCTGACGATTCAAGGCATCATTGTCTGTTGCGCCGATGACCAGAAATACGCCGTCAAGATCGGATGGTTGGTAAAATCGCTGCTTCCATCCGATTTTTCCTGCTTCGGCAAGTTCAATCAGGCTTTTGCCTGCGTCAGGGCTGATCAGGGTTACGATTGCGCCGCACTCAATGAGTCCTTTTACTTTGCGTGTTCCGACGCCCCCGCCGCCTACCACCAGACAGGATTTGCCCCGGATATCAAGGTTGATCGGATAATATTTCATAGTTTAACGGCAGAATATCTTGAAGAAGGTTATGGCTGGTATATGCCAGCCATCTGCGTATTAAAAATCTTTGAACACATCTTCATCATCAAAGGGAATCAGCTTTTCAGGTCTGACTTCTTTGACTTCTCTGACCTGCATCGGTTTGGCATCCGGATGCTTGGGCAATTTGGGCTTTTCATGTTCAATCCGCTTTGACGGAGATTTCGGTAACGCTTTTGTTTCCGTCTTTTCAGATTTTCGGGGTTCTTCTATCATCTGGGGCTGTTTTTCCGAAAATCCGTGAACCAGACCGGATAAATCATCAATCATGGTGCGGATATGTCTGATCTGAGCGTTCATTTCATAAGAATTGCCGGCAGATTCTTCGGCGTCTGCGGCATTTTGCTGAACAATCTTATCCATTTCCGCCACTGCCCGGTTGACTTCCTCAATGCCGTGAAACTGCTCGGCAGAGGCTGCCGCAATTTCTGCCACAAGTTCGCCTACTTTGGTGGAACTTCCCGACACATCGGCAAACGCTTCATTGGTTTTATGCACCAATTTTGAGCCGCTGGCGATTTTTTTGGTGATGCCTTCGATCAGAACAGCGGTATTTTTTGCCGCATCCGCAGAACGCATGGCAAGATTTCGCACCTCATCGGCGACAACGGCAAATCCCGCGCCTTTTTCTCCGGCTCTGGCAGCTTCCACCGCAGCATTCAATGAGAGCAGATTGGTCTGAAACGCAATTTCATCAATGCTTTTGACAATTTTGGAGGTTTCTTCGCCGGACTTGGAAATGTCCTGCATAGACTCAATCAGACCGCTCATCGAAGTATTTGCCTTTTGAATAATCTGATGCGATTCTTTCATCAGCCGATCCGCTTCCGAAGCATGATCCGAATTTTGGCGGGTCATGGCTGAAATTTCTTCCAAAGAAGAAGAGGTCTGTTGAATAGATACAGACTGGCGGGACGCGCCATCCGCCAAAGACTGCCCCGAAGCTGATACCTGATCGCACGCAGTCCTGATGCCGTCAATGCCTTTGTCCAAGTTTTCCACGATATGACGTATCGGCTCTGATACAGAGCGGGAGAGAAAGACGCCGATAACCACTGTCAGCAGAACCGCTATTCCGGCTGCCCACATAATTCCGGCGACCGCATCCTTTTTCATATCAGGAATCTGAAATACGGCATAAGCGGATAACAATACCATAATAAGTCCGACGCCGCAGAAAGAAAGAATGATCTTTGCAGATAGCGATAATTTCATAGTCATGTCCTCGTAGTTATTTTATCCTTTTACGGATGTATTCCATCAGTCCGCCGCTTTGAACCAGTTCCTGCATAAACGGCGGAATCGGCTTTGTCATAAACCGCTCTCCGCTGTCTGTCAATAAAATTTCACCGGAATCGAAATCCACTGAAATTTTACTTCCGCTAACAAAGCGATCCGTGTGTTCGCATTCAAGAATCAGAAGCCCCATATTAAAGGCGTTGCGGTAAAAAATCCGGGCAAAGCTTTTGGCAATCACACATGCCACGCCCGCGGCTTTGATGGCAATCGGCGCGTGTTCTCTGGATGAGCCGCAGCCGAAATTTTTGCCTGCGGTAATAATGTCGCCCGGACTCACTTTTCCGGCAAACGTCGGATCCGCATCTTCCATGCAGTGTTTGGCAAGCGCGGACGGCTCGCTGGTATTGAGGTATCTGGCGGGAATAATCAGATCCGTATCCACATCATCCCCGAATTTCCAAGTTTTTCCAATGGCTTTCATATCATTCTCCTTTACATGACCTGATCCGGTCCGCCGATTTTTCCCAAGACCGCAGACGCGGCAGCTACGGCAGGATTGGCAAGATATACTTCGCTTTCAGGATGTCCCATACGCCCCACAAAATTTCTGTTGGTCGTGGCAATTGCCCGCTCGCCTTTGGCAAGAATGCCCATATATCCGCCCAGACAAGGTCCGCAGGTTGGGGGGCTGATGATTGCGCCTGCATCTAAAAAAATATCAAATAAGCCTTCGCTTAACGCGCTTCGGTAAATCTGCGGCGTTGCCGGAATGATAATCAGCCGAATGCCTTTTGCCGCTTTTTTGCCTTTCAATACCACTGCCGCAGAACGCAAATCCTCAATTCTGCCATTGGTGCAGGAGCCGATCACAGACTGATCGATGCGGATTTCTCCGACTTGGCTGATGCCTTTGGTATTTTCAGGAAGATGCGGAAACGCCACCTGCGGCTCAATATTGCTGACATCGTATTCCTTTGTCATCATGTATGTTGCATCCGGATCGCTTTTGAAAAAGACATACTTGCGGACTGCCCGCGTTGATACATAGTCTTCGGTAATCTTATCCGGCGTGATAATGCCGTTTTTTGCTCCGGCTTCGATTGCCATATTTGCCATTGTCAGACGTCCTGCCATGCCCAAAGATTCAATGACCGGACCGCATAATTCCATTGCCCGATACAGTGCGCCGTCAACGCCGATGTCGCCGATTGTATAAAGAATCAGGTCTTTGCCCTCTACCCATTTGTTGAGCTGCCCCTTGTAAATAAATTTCATACTCTCCGGGACTTTGAGCCAGACCTGACCCGTAATCATTGCCGCAGCCAAATCCGTGCTGCCGACGCCGGTTGAAAATGCGCCTAGTCCGCCATAGGTGCAGGTGTGGCTGTCCGCGCCGATGACCAGATCACCGGGCAGAACCAGTCCTTTTTCCGGCAGGAGCGCGTGTTCCACGCCCATTTCTCCGGCATCGAAAAAGTACGTCAAGCCCTGCTCAATGGCAAACTCCCTGAGAACTTTGGCTTGCATGGCTGACGCAATGTCTTTGTTCGGCACAAAATGATCAGGAACAAGCAACACCCGATCTTTATCAAATACCTGTTTTGCGCCGCTGTTGCGAAATTCTCTGATAGCAATCGGCGCGGTAATATCGTTGCCCAGTGCAATATCTGTTTTTGCATTAATCAGATCTCCGGGTTCGACGCGATCAAGCCCCGCATGAGCAGCCAGAATTTTTTCGGTGATTGTCATCCCCATGTGAATAGAGCCTCCTGTAAAGTTAAATCTCAGATTCAGATGAGTCTATCATATTATCCTGTCAGATTCAATTAGGAATATTTTATCAAGTCGCCCCGAAATAAATTTCGGGGCTAGAAGCCGAAGCAGGCTGAAGCCAGCTAATCCGAAGGTAGCCTGCTTCAGCGGGCTTGAGCTTATAGCCGGGCGATTTATCGCTTGGCGTTGTAACCGACGATTATAAATTACACACTATTTTATCCAAAACCTGATTGACTTCTATAATCATATCTGATAAAAAATTTACAATCAGTTATCAATATAGAAAGGAGAAAGAGATGAAACGTATTGTTTTCAAAAGCTGGCTGGCAGTTATACTGCTGTGTATGACTATCGGCAGCGCATACGGGCTTGAGATTCAGAAAATTGAAATCAATCAGGCTCTCGGTGTACAGAAAGACAATCACCTGTATTTTGTGGCAGGCAAAGACACGGTGGTTCGGGCATTTCTGTCAGAAGAAGCAACGATAACCGCTGATCAGACTTGGGCAAAGGTCAGCAAAGATGGCACACAGGTGATTCAGCTTGCGCCAAATCCTACGATAAGCCGGTCAAAATTGTGGATTTTTTATGTCCGACGCTGCAAGATTGCGGCAACTGGGCAGCAGGCACTTATACATTTGAGGTAAGTGTCAACAATGTGGTCAAAAAAGAACCGACTGACGGCAGTTCGACCAGCTATGTGTTCAAAGAACGCAAAGAAGTCCGGTATTGGCTCTTGCTGTCAAAGCCAATTACAACGGCACGATAGTTTCGGTAGCAGATGAAAAATGGAAAACCATGTGGCAATTCACGGCAAGCGTGTATCCTGTGGCAGCATCCAAGCTGAAATGGGAAATCCGTAATGAATTTGACGCATCCGCAGAACAAGTATAATCTGGAAACTGATAACGGTCAGAGAGAGCTTTGGCAGGCATTGACCAATCTCATACATCCTACCTGTTCGGCAAATCCCAAAAGCGAAGGCTGCTACGATCTGATTGTCGGCTTTATTCAGTCAAGACCCAATGGCTATCCTAACGGCAAGGATCAGGGATTTACTTACGGCAAACCGAGCAATATTGTCGTGGCATCTGATGGAGACGCTCCTGCGACAGTGGCGCATGAGATTGCTCATGTCTATGGCGTGGGAGATACTTATAAAGGCGGCTCTATCCGATGCAGCGTCAACCCTGCTCCGAATGGCATGAGCGGTAAAGATTGGGATACCCAAGCTGATACTTCCTGCACCGCTGGAAGAAAACCATATCCTGCCCCGGACGAACTTGGTGCCGCACTGATTACGGCTGATCAGAATCCGTATGAGGTGGGTGGACGGGGGGCGTTAGGAGATACGGCTGACTATATGGGAAGCTGCGGCAGCAATATGAAGATATATTGGACAACTCAGGATGCTTATGATCATCTGTTCGCCCAGTTTGATCCGGCTAAGGCTAAACGCTTCAAGCGGGCGCCTCAGCGTCTGATAGATTTTCTCGGCTATATCAAAAAAGATGACACGGTTCAGATTGAGCCTTGGAAATCGTTCACAGACGCTTCAACCGTAGCATGTACAGGCACCGGGGCATATACGCTTGCCGCAGTAGATCAGGCTGGGACTGTCTTGGCAAGTCAGGCATTGGACATCAGATTTTTTACATTGAATAATCCGCCTGAGCCGATTGATCCCGCGCCGTTCAAAGGGGCGATGTGTTTTCCTGACGGAGTTGTAAAATTTCAAATCAAAAAAGGCGATGCGGTATTGAAAGAAGTTTTGGTCAGTGCCAATGCGCCGACCATTTCTTTGACAACTACACCCACAAATCCCACAGGCAAATTTACCATTCAATGGACAGCAAGCGATGCTGATAATGATAGTCTGACCTACAAAGTCGAATATACGCCAGATGCTGCTGATGCTTCCAAATGGATGATTCTGGAAGACGGTATTGAAACGACTCAGTGGGAAGAAGATTTCAGCCAACTGCCCGGCGGCACTAACGCCAAAATCCGTGTAAGTGTAACAGACGGCATTTTAAGCGCGACAGCCGAAAGCTCCGCGTTTACCGTGCCTATAAAATCTCCTGAAGTCTTTTTGGATGTACCGGAGTGGGGAGATTCTTATGAAGACGGCGATCAGATTGAATTGGAAGGCGAAACTTATGATTTGCAGGATGAACGATTGCCGGATAACAAATTAGAATGGACTTCAAATCTCGGCAACAAAAGCGGAAGCAAAATCATCGGTTATGGTTCACGGCTGATTGTCAGCGATCTGGTTACGGGCGAGCATACCATCACGCTCAAAGCGACCAACAGCGCAAACAAAAGCACGGTCAGCAATCCGATTAAGATTTATGTCGGCAATATCAGCAATCAGTATTCGGATGCTCCGGCAGCAACTGATCTGACGTTGAGCAACAATTACAAAAATCAGAATGCTACCGTCAAAATTCTCAAAAGCGCGATTGCCAAAAACACCTTTGCAACTTATGAGGCGTTAAAACAGCCGTCTGTAACAAGCAACACCGGACTTCCGGCAAATTATCAGCATATCGGACGGTATTTCAGTCTGGGTGCTGAAACCGAAGACAGTCCCGATGTATGGAAATCAGTTGACGCTTTGGGGACTGTCAGTCTGACTGTTGCAAATTTACAGTTGAACAACCTTGATCCGACAACGCTCAAACTCTATCGCTGGGATGATGCTCAGAAAAGATGGACAGATGCAGCATCAGGATGCGGCACAGTAACGTCAGGTGCGACAACGTTATCTGCTCAGGTCTGCAAATTCGGAGAGTTTTCGGTAATCGGCACAGCGCCTCAGCCTGTGGTTGAGCCGGTTTATTATACTCCTCCGCCCACGCCTGCTGCTCCGACAATGGGTGCAAGTGTTTCAGGCGTGTCTGTATCCCTGTCATGGTCTCCGGTGTCCTTGGCAAATGGCTACAAGCTGCTGTATCGGCTTGATATTTACGGAGTATTTACAACAATTGACATCGGCAATGTAACCTCTGTGTCATACACGCTTTCGGAAGGAATAGAGTTTGATGTGGCAATCAGGGCGTACAATGAAAACGGAGATGGCGATGCTTCGGAAATCAAACATATCAGGATTCCGCGCACAACGCTGAGTGTCGGTACTATCGGCGATGATTTGAAGGTAAAACTCTCCTGTGCCGAATATAAAGGCAATCAGTATGAGTTGACCTTAGTTCCCAATTCCGGCGGCGATCCGGCATGGGGTATTGATCTTGCCACATCTAAGCAGGTTGAGATAGTGGTTCATTGATGACTTGTTTCAGTTCCATTTCCGATTGTCAAAACCCTTTGTGAGAATGAGTCATTTTTTTGTTCCGAAGTCTGGTGACAGTCTGTTTTGAACCACTACCAGCAGGTTTATGGCAAGGGAGCAAATTGTCTTGCCGTAGGAAACGATCTGAATTTCAAGCTGGAAGCTGACTACAAGGGCGGCAAATACAGCTTTACCATGAAGCCTTTCGGCGCATCATGGAAAATAGATTCGGATTCTGTCAAGAAAAAGTAAGTTTAACAGACTTCCTGCAAAACTGGGATTTGCCCCTTGATTTTATTAGGTGAAAATTGAGTTTGCAGGAGGTCTGACATTGTTTGAATTTATAACAACAAAGGAGGTAAGACGGGAGAGAAAAACAAGGTTTTCGGGAACATTTT
>DYRC01000331.1 GCA_020718925.1 Desulfonema limicola | reverse complement strand
AATGTCGTCTTGGGGGACAACAAGGCATATCGCGCTGATGTCCTTGCAGTTGATAAATGCTTTCAGGGTGTGGGACAATACCGGCTGGTTTCCAAGAGGAAGATATTGTTTCCGCAGGCGGTGTTTCATTCTCAGCCCGCTGCCGCCTGCTACAATGATTGCCCATGATGTCATGGTCTTATCAAATCAGACTTTTTCGGAAAAAACCGGCGCAGTTTGGGAAATATATCTGTCAATTCCCGATGCCCCATAATGCCTTCAGGTCTGAACATCATCAGGATAATCAGAACCAACGGAATCAGCACCCATTTCCATACCTGCAACGGTCTTAACAATTCCATGAGGATGGTGAAAGAAACCGCACTCAGCACAGAGCCGGTCAGCGATCCCATGCCGCCCAGATATACCATGACCATAACTTCGGTGGATTTCATAATCGTAAAAGAGCCGGGATTGATATAACCCAGAATATGGGCAAACAAGCCTCCGGCAACGCCCGCAAGCCCTGATGAGAGCATGAACGCCGTAAGTTTCATACGCTGAGTATTGACGCTCATAATTTCTGCGGCAATTTCATCATCCCGAATCGCCATAATCCCTTTTCCGTAAGTGGAATTGACAAAGCGATACAGCATCCATACGCACAAGGCAGTGAATATCAGCGTCCAAATCATTACCCAGGGAATATTGACAACTTCTTCCATGCCGTTCACAACTTTTTTCATTCCCATAAATCCGCGTGCGCCGCCGATGACCTGCATATTTTCCACAGCACTTTTGATAATGTAATTGACTGCGAGCGTGATGATGGCAAGATAATCTCCGCGTGTGCGAAACGAAGGAACAGCAACAAATAATCCCACAAGTGCGGCGGCGATTCCGCCGATAATCAGCGTTATCGGAAATAAAAATATGGAGGCTGTCGAAGAAAAAATCATCGCGCCGAATGTCGGATCATTGGTGAACAGCCACACATTCAGAATTGAACTGACATAAGCGCCGACCGCCATAAAACCTGCATGTCCGCAGGAAAATTCGCCCATGTAGCCGTTAATCAGGTTCAGCGAACTGCACAAGATGATGTTTATGCCGATATACATAATCACCAATTGCAGATAAAGGTCAAGCAAATCCGCTTTGACAGCGGCTACGATTGCCAAAGACAAGATTAAATACGCGATGACAGATAGATAACGATTCATGATGATTCCCACTTAAATATCCGATTGGCTGAGAAAACATTTCACAACTGTTTTCTTTCTGACAAAATTCTTTACTATGCTTTATCCTTTATGTCAATTCGGAATCAATGGGTCAGTCAGTCAATACCATATTTTTTTAAAAAAAAGTCAACAATAAATATCTGTAATAACTGTATATTTTATATAAGCATGTTTGTAAATCCGTTCAGAACTCATAACGCAATGTTCATAGGGAAACGCTATATACTCAGCATCGGAGGTGTTTATGAAAGAAAGCATAATGGACAGAGTAGGACGGGAAATGGCGGAGTTTCTTCAGGTGATGCGGAATTCAAACGATTAAAGGATTACCGTGATTTAAAAAAGTTCTTGGCAATCTTTAAATCCTGAAAATCTTGGTTCAGGACAACACCCCAACTCCGAAGACTTGATAAAATCAGAAGTTATGTAGTACAGATTTTCCCGCCGACGATGGTATAAACAGCCTGCCCTTTGAGTTCCCAGCCGTTAAACGGCGTATTGCGGCTTAATGATCGAAATTTTTCGGAATTGACTGTCCACGCCATATCCGGATCAATAATCGTGATGTCTGCCGGATTTCCGACGGTTAAGCCCATCGGAACTCCGAGAATACGCGCCGGATTGATTGACATTTTTTCAATCAGCGTATTCAGGCTCAACACGCCTTGTTCCACCAATTTCAAACTGAGTCCGAGCGATGTCTCCAGCCCGATGATGCCGTTGGCTGCGGCATCAAATTCCGTATCTTTTTCAAGAAGGCTGTGAGGCGCGTGATCCGTAACAATCGCATCAATCGTGCCATCTGCAAGCCCTTCCCGAATCGCTTCCCGATCTTTTTCAGATCTCAGGGGCGGATTCATTTTGGCATGAGTATTGTAGCCCGTTACCGCGTCTTCGGTAAGCATGAAATAATGCGGCGCGGTTTCAGCCGTAACCGGGCAGCCTCTTTTTTTGGCTTCCCGAATTGCCCGCACAGATTCCGCCGTGCTGACATGGGCAATATGAAGTCTTGCGCCGGTCAGTTCACATAACGCAATATCGCGCATGACCATAATGCTTTCAACCGCGTTGGGAATACCTGCCAATCCCATCTGCGTTGCCAATGCGCCTTCGTTCATCACGCCGCCGGTTGCCAATTCAAGGTCTTCGCAATGAGAAATAATCAGCAAATCAAAGGCTTTGGCATATTCCATTGCACGGCGCATCAGACGGCTGTTTATCACCGGCTTGCCATCGTCTGAAATTGCCAAAACGCCCGCATCCTTCAACTCGCCGTATTCGCTCAATCTTTCTCCGGACAGCCCTTTGCTGATCGCACCGACCGGATATACACGGGAGAGTCCGGCGTCTTTGGCTTTATTGAGAATATACTCCGTAATTTGGCGATTGTCATTGACCGGATGGGTATTGGGCATAGCGCATACAGCCGTAAAACCGCCCGCCGCGGCAGCCGCGCACCCGCTCTGAATCGTTTCTTTGTATTCATGCCCCGGTTCTCGGAGATGAACGTGCATATCAATCAGCCCCGGAACCACCAGTTTGCCGGAAGCGTCAATACAGTGAGAAGTGAGAAGTGAGAAGTGAGAAGTTGAATCACTTTGCACTTTGCACTTTGCACTTTGCACTATTCCATCCTCTATCAGGACATCCGCAATTTCATCTACGCCGCTTGCCGGATCAATCACCCGCCCGCCGCTAATCAGTATCCGCATTTCTTGTACATCCTGCCACAAGGTATAACAACGCCATACGGACTGCCACGCCGTTTTCCACCTGATCTAAAATCACCGAACCGGGGGATTCCATAAATTCAGGGGAAATTTCCAACCCCCAATTGACCGGTCCCGGGTGCATGACGATGACATCGCTCTTGGCGCGTTTTAACCGCTGTTTATTCAACCCGAATACTTTTGCGTATTCGCGCTCTGTGGAAAACAGAAAATTTTTCTGACGCTCTTTCTGAATTCTGAGCATCATCACCACATCCGCGCCCTCAACTGCCCGATCAATATCGTAAAACACCTTTGCGCCGAGTGATTCCACGCCGCTGGGGATCATGGTCGGCGGACCTGCCAAGACCACTTCCGCACCCATTTTATTGAATCCGACAATGTTTGACCGCGCCACCCGGCTATGGGCAATATCGCCGATAATCGCAATCCGCAATCCCTTGAGCCTGCCCTTTTTTTCCCGAACCGTCATCATATCCAACAGAGCTTGCGTAGGATGTGCGTGGGTTCCGTCTCCGGCGTTAATGATGCCGCTTTTCAACTGAGATGCCAGCAGATGCGGCGCACCGGACGCACTATGCCGAATGACAATCACATCCGCGTTCATGGCTTGGAGATTTTTTGCCGTGTCAATCAGGCTTTCTCCTTTGGATATGCTGCTGCTGCTGGCTGCCAATGAAATACTGTCCGCACTCAGGCGTTTGGCGGCAATATCAAATGACGAGCGGGTTCGGGTGCTTGCCTCATAAAAAAATAATACAACGGTTTTGCCGCGCAGAATCGGCACTTTTTTAACCGGTCTTTGCGATATTTCCTTCATCTTGTCCGCAGTATCCAAGATAAAAGCGATTTCTTCGCAAGATAAGGAGGCTATATCCAAAATATCTTTTTTGTTGAACTGCATGGTTTCACCTACAGATATCCAATTGATACGGTAGTCCGGCATCGGAATAATCAGTCACGAAAGGAAACGAAATCAAATGGTTATTCACCAGTATGGAACTTACAGTTGTTTGGCTTACTTGAAAATACTGTGCGGCATCTTCAATAGCAGATTCAGAGTAGTCATCCTGCAAAAATTCTTGCAGAGCCGTTAGCGGGCAAAGAAATTCTGCTGAAAATGCTCTCTGATATTTCTGTCTTGAGGTGCTGAGGTCTGTACTGGCTAGCCATTGCCCATTTGTCTGTCCTGTCAGGAGGTAATCGCCTAAGAATCGTGTCAGTTCAAATCGCTTGGCTATCGGATGCTTTTTGCGTAGAATGAACCTGAATTGATTCCTATCCGGCACGGCGATAGCGGCATTGCTGCGTTTGACAGGAGACCATTGCTCAACTTCGGATGCGTCAAGTCCCAACAATTCATATATCTTGGCGTTGTCTATCATGCTGTGAGGGCTGCCTATCGTATCGCGCAGTGATCTTGCAGCAGAAACAGCACGCTGCCAAGGTAAATCTTGGGGAGATAAGGCGCCAGATGGCGGTATAGTTGGCTTTCC
>DYRC01000330.1 GCA_020718925.1 Desulfonema limicola | reverse complement strand
TCATACTCATTTTTGTATTGCTGTTTGTGTCATCCTCTGCTTTTGCGGAATTGGATGACTTTGACGTGGCTGAAACTGCAGGGAAAAGCAAAGCTCGCTTATCCTCTGGCAACCGCTCATGCCAAAAATCTGAACACTTACGAAAGTTATCGGACATTTGTACACAAATTCCCCGATGCGCCCCGCACACCGGAAATGCTTCAATCGGCGTTTGAAAAAGTAAAAGACACCAACACCCAGACACGAATATGATGTTTTTGTTGCATGGGCAGATAATGTAGGTTACAATACATTAGGACATAATATTGAGGAACATGATTTTCCGAATTGCGAATATAGCGCATGAAATAAACGGATTATTAATATCTGTTTATAAACAACAGAATGGCGGACTGCATTGCAAAGACTGAATAAAAAAATATTTTCTATCATAACGCTGTTGTTTTTTATAGCCGCACCGGTCTTTTCCGAAATCAAGCCCGATAATCTGCTGTTCGGCGATGATGATCCGAGCATCCCCTGGCGCATTACGGCAGATGAGATCGAATACGATCAGATCAACAAGCAATATATCGGCAGGGGGCATGTTCATATTGCCAAAGCAGATAAGAAACTGAGTGCGGATATGGCGCGATTTGATCATAAAACCATGAAAGTTTCGGCTCAGGGGCATGTGGTGATTGCTTCCGGCGGTGATATTCTGTCCGGCAGCCGCATTGATGCGGATTTGAATGCCGGAACCGGCGTGGTGTATGACGGCAGCTTGTTTGTGAAGGAAAATCATTTTTTTATCAGAAGCGAACGAATTGAAAAAATTGATAAAGCCACATACACAGCGCATAAAGGCAGCCTTACATCCTGTGACGGCGATTGTCCCGATTGGAAAATTACCGGCACCGATATGAAAATCACGCCCGGAAGCTACGGATTTGTGAAGCATTCCGCGCTCTGGGTTAAAGATATTCCCGTTGCCTATATTCCGTTTCTGATATTTCCGGTCAATCTCAAGCGGCAGAGCGGACTGCTTGCGCCGGAAATGGGGCATTCGGATCGCAAAGGCATTGAATACACGCAGCCCTTTTACTGGGCAATTGATGACAGTTCGGATGCTACGGTGTATTATCAGTATATGGAAAAGCGGGGAAACAAGATTGGGTTTGAGTACCGCTACGTTTTGGATGAACGCACTAAGGGGCTGATCATGCTGGATATGTTAAATGATCGGCAAACGGATAATGGCAGTTCCGAATCTGTTGACAAATGGGGCTATGCCGGAGATGCTTATGCCAGACCCAATTCGGATCGCTACTGGTTCAGAATGAAGCATGACCAGCCCCTGCCTTTGGGATTTTTCGGGCGGGTGGATTTGGATATTGTCAGCGATCAGGATTATCTGAACGAATTTAAGGACGGCTATACCGGATTTGACAAAACCCGCGCATATTTCAAAGAAACATTCAACCGGGAACTGGATGATTACACGGATCCTTCGCGCGTCAACAGTATCAGCGTTACGAAAACCGGCATGACATACAGCCTGAATGCGGAAACCCGGTGGTATGACAATCCGGCAATGCGCCGATGGGAAGACAATGATACAAGTCTGCACAAACTGCCGACTGTGCGCTTTGATTCTTTAAGGCAGTCCGTATCAGGAACGCCGCTTTACTGGGGCATGGATTCGGAATACACTTATTTTTACAGAGAAAACAGCGTCAAAGGACACCGGATGGACATGTATCCCAGAGTGTATCTGCCCATGCGATATAAGAATTATCTCAGTTTTGAGCCGTCGGTCGGAATGCGGGAAACGATTTGGTCAGTGGATAATGACGATCTGAGTCAGGATAAAAATCATCTTCATCGGGAAATGGCAGATGTAAAACTTGATCTGTCTTCAGCAGTTTCAAGAATATACGCGACTTCGGAAAACAGCAGCTTCCGGCACAAGATGGTTCCTCAGTTGGTGTATGAATATGCCGCAATCAATCATTCCGAAGATTATCCCTATTTTGATCCGCTGGATATGTTGGAAAAAAAGCATCGCATCACCTATTCGCTGACCCATTTTTTCACCCTGAAAACAGAGCAGAAAAAAGCCGATGTACCGGCGGCGTATGATTATCATCAGTTTTGCCGGATCAAGCTTGCCCAAAGCTATTATCTCAATGAAGACGGGCAGGAGTGGACAGCCAATGGAGAGCATGATCTTTCGCCGATCTATGGTGAGATCATGTTTTATCCGTTTCAGTATTTTACGCTTGAGGCAGACGCCCAATGGTCGCCATACAGCAATCAATTTAAAAGCCGGAATGTCGTGGCAGCGGTATCGGATCAGCGGGGCGACCGAATTGTGGCGGAATATCGTTATACGCAGGATTTCAGCGAATCGCTTTATGCCAATCTGACGGTTAAACTGACAAAGAATCTGCTGGGATATGCGGATTATGAGCGCAATATATATGATGGCAAAGAAATCCGAAACAGTATCGGAATTGCCTATCTTGCATCGTGCTGGTCGGTTGACGTGCGGTATGCCCGTGAAGAGGGAGATCGCCGCTATTCGTTTATGATCAATCTGTACGGACTGGGCGGCGTCGGATCCGGCAGATAAAAAATCAGGATAACCGCTTGACTTTTTATCAAATAGCGATTAATACAGAAAAACGTATTTTTTGCTATTCTTCAATTTTTACAATAAGGAGTCCGTAATGAACAAATTGGAACTGATTGCTGCTCTTAAAAATGAGGCGGATATTTCAAAGGTGGAAGCGGCAAAGGTGGTAGAGATATTTTTTGATGAAATGTCGGATGCGCTGGCACAGGGAGAACGGGTTGAAATTCGGGGATTGTGCAGTTTTTTTGTTAAAAAATACAAAAGTTATGTGGGCAGAAATCCCAAAACCGGCGAAAAAGTAACCATTACCCCGAAAAAACTCCCGTTTTTCAAGTGCGGAAAAGAACTTAAAGAACGGGCAGATATCAAGGAGAAAAAAGGCGGTCGTTAAGCGATGGCAGAAATCGCACCGATTGTCGGTCAGGAGAATGCCCTGAGCCTGCTGTCTGTTCTGCTCGGAAAGGGGCGGGTTCCTCATGCGTTGTTATTCACGGGCATTGAAGGGTCTGGCAAACGGGCTGCGGCAATTCGCTTTGCAATGATGTGCAATTGCCTCAGCCCTGATGCTCCCTGCGGAAAATGCCGCTCATGCCGGAATATTGCGTCATTTGTTCATCCGGATGTTCATCTGATTGAGCCATCCGGCGCGTTTATCAAAATTGACCAGATTCGGGAACTCGGCAATATTCTTGCCATGAAGCCTTATGAGGCAAAAATGCGGGTGGTCATTATCTCCGGCGCCCAAGCAATGAATCCCGAAGCGTCAAACGCGCTGCTTAAAATGCTTGAAGAGCCGCCGGATCGCACCATCCTGATTCTGACCGCACGTCAGAAGTCCGACTTGCTGCCGACCATACTTTCCCGATGTCAACTGATCCGGTTCATGCCGGTGTTGCAGAATATTGAGCAGGATGAAGACATGGTTCGGCAGCATGAGCGATTATTGAATGAACTCAGTTCTCTGTCATCAAAGCCGATCAATGCCCTGCTTGCGTTTGCCGAATCGCTTTCCAAAGACAAAGAACGGATTGGAGACGATCTGAATATTATTCTGTCATGGTTCAGGGATATAGCCTTGTGCCGATTTTCGCTTGAAAAAGGGCAGATCTGCCATCATCTGAGAAATCCGAGCATGAAAGAGATGATTGAGGCGCAGGCATATAACATGCCCAAAGAGCGGATTTTAAAGAAGATAGATGCGGTTTATTCGGCGATGAAAAATATTCGGGCAAACAGCAATCTGCGCCTAACAATAGATTTGCTGGTGATGCGGTTGGCAGGATAGTTATTATTTCAGCTTTTCTCTATCCAAGCCCCCAGCACGCCCAACAGCCATGCTCTTGCCCATGTCGGTCCTGTCTGATCTGCAAGAAAATTCTGCCATGCCGCAGAGACGCCGAGCGGATCAACCAGTCCTGAATGTTTAACCGTATCTGATAAATGTTCAAACTGTGATCTCAGGGAACCTGCCATCCAAGCGGCTTGCGGCAGAGTGAATCCGCGTTTCGGAAGCTTTTTCAACCCCGCTCTCAGCTTATCGCCCATAGCATCAGCCAGCAAAGGTTTTTTTACGCCGTTAGGATCAGTGCGCCACTTTCCCGGCAAAGACAGCGCGTAACTGACCAGCTTACGATCAAGAAACGGAACCCGGATTTCCAAGCCGTGCGCCATTCCGAAAACATCCGAATCGCGCAGCAGCGTATTGCCCATGTAAAAGCGGCTTTCCAAAATACTTACCGCATTATAAACATCCTGCCCGTCCAATCCGCGTTCCGGTTCTGATTCCGGGGGAAGAAAATTTTCATCTAAATCCGAATCCTTAGCATCAAATCCGAATCT
>DYRC01000329.1 GCA_020718925.1 Desulfonema limicola | reverse complement strand
TTTATTTTCATTCTGAATCACTGTGCGGATACCTGTCATTTGAATTTCAATATGCTGTAATTTTATTTTCGGTGCAAGAAAAAAATACCGACTTATTGAGAAGTTACAAAAGTATGAGATACTTACCTGAAATCATTGCAAAATGATAAATCAGAGAATAAAGGGAACGGCATTAAAACACTTCTTCTTCGTCTCTTAAGATGCTGATAACTTCATCCGGTGTTTTTGCCATCATCAGCCGTTGTCGGAATGGCTCATTTCTTAAAATTTTGGCAATGCCGGCAAGAAGTTTCAAGTGGATATTCGGCGCGTTTTCAGGGGTGAGCAGCATAAAAAAAATATGTGCCGGCTTTTTATCTAAAGATTCAAAATCAATGCCTTTCCGGCTTAATCCGAATGCCATCATCGGCTCGGAAAGTTCTTTTGATTTGCCGTGAGGAATACCGATACCGCTCCCGATACCGGTACTCCCCATCCGCTCTCTGTCCATGAGAACTCTTACCAGCTCCTCCACCGCCATGCCGGAAATTTTTGCCAACGATTCGGCAAGCTCGGCAATGACGCCTTCTTTGTCTTGGGACATCAGCCCGCAGGTAATGGTGTCGCTATTCAGAAGCTCAGAAATTCTCATCAGATTCTCTTTCATCAATCATTCGGCTGAATCAGCCCATAGTTGCCGTCTTTACGGCGATAAATCACATTGACCCGATCTGTTTTGGAATTGGCAAAAACCAGAAAATTATCCCGAATCAGGTCCATCTGCATCATGGCTTCTTCAATATCCATCGGCTTGTATTCGATGTTTTTGATTTTGATCTGCCGGGCGCGTTCTTCGCGTTCTTCAGCAGTTTCAGAACCCATATCTTTGACGCTGGCTTTACCGGGACTGCGATGATCCCGGATTTTCTGCTTGTTTTTCTTAATCTGCTTTTCAAGCTTATCCAACACCATGTCAATTGCCGAATACATATCATTGGTTTCTTCTTCGCCGTTGATACTGATCTTGCCGCCGCTGATTCGGACTTCTGCAATATGGCGATGCTTTTCAACAGAAAGAACCACGCTGGCTTCAGCCGCGCTGTCCAGAAACCTATCGAAACGATTGAGTTTCTCGCTGATGTATGATTTCAGATGATCCGACGGATCAATATTCTTGAAGGTTACAGATGTGTGCATAATTGCCTCCTCTAGAACTGCTTTCGTTTATTAGACGGTAATATTTTCAACATTTCCCTATATTTGGCTACGGTTCTCCGCGCAATCTCAATACCGGATTCTTTGAGCATCTGGGCAAGCTTATCATCGCTGTAAGGATTTTTATGATCCTCGCTTTCAATAATCTGTCTGATCCGATCCTGAACGCTGACCGAAGCAAGCGCATCGTCTCCGTCATTACGATTAATAGAACTATTGAAAAAATATTTCAATTCAAAAATGCCCTGGGGCGTATAAGCATATTTATTTGTCGTTACCCGGCTGATGGTGGATTCGTGCATCTCCACATCTTCAGCAACATCGCGTAAAATCATGGGTTTGAGGTATGCAATCCCTTTTTCAAAAAACTGATGCTGAAACTTGAGAATGCTCTCCATCACTTTATAAATGGTTTTTTGGCGCTGATGAATGCTTTTAATCAGCCATGATGCGGATTTTATCCGTTCCTGCATATATTCTTTTGCCTTATCATTGAGCTTGCCGTGCATAGAGTCCTGATAAAAATTATTCAATCTCAGGCGGGGCATTCCATCGTCATTCAGCACAATCACAAATTCATTTTCTATTTTATATACATAAATATCCGGCTGAATATAATGCGGTTCTTCATTGCTGAACCGTTGTCCGGGTCTTGGCTCCAAGCCGCGGATGACATTGACCGCTGCGATAATATCTTCAAATTCGGCTTTGAGAGCCTTTGCAATAGCTTTATAGTTTTTATTTTCAAGATGATGAAGGTGATTTCGGATAATATCCACCACCATCGGCGCATCCGCCCCGACATGCCTTGCCTGAATCAGCAGACTCTCCCCCAGATTTCTGGCACACACGCCGATGGGATCAAAGGTTTGCAGCAGGGATAATACTTCTTCGACTTTTTCCCGCCCCGCCCCGCCTGTCTGACAGATGTCTTCGACAGATACTTCCAAATATCCGTCTTTGTTCAGATTTCCGATAATCAGGCTGCCGATTTGCTGTGCTTCGGGATCAGCGACACTCATCATCAACTGCCACAGCAGATGATCGCTTAACGATTCTTTTTGGGCGACAAATGCCTCAAATCGGGGCGCGTCTTTATCTTCGCCCTCAAAGCTGACCTTGCCTGTTGAATTATATTCTTCAAGATAATTGCTCCAATCCACATCATCGCTGATTTTTTCTTCAATCGTAACTTCTTTTTCCGGCGGAGATTCCAAGCCAATCGGCGATGCTTCGATTTCAACAGGCTCGGCAGGATGATCGTCGTCGGCAATATCCTGAGATTCATCCAATGCCGGGTTGGTTTCCAATTCTTCTCTGATGGTATCCATCAGTTCCAAACGCGAAAGCTGCAACAATCTGATTGCCAATTGAAGCTGAGGCGTCATAATCAGTTGCTGCGCCAATTTAAGCTGCTGTCTTAATTCGATTGCCATAATTTTATAACCTGAACTCGTTCCCCAGATAAATCCGGCGGGCGATGTCGCTGTTTGCAATTTTCTCAGGCGTTCCGGACTCCACAACTTCTCCGTTGCTGAGAATATACGCAATATCGCACACGCCTAATGTTTCTCTGACATTGTGATCGGAAATCAGAATACCGATGCCCCGTGCTTTCAAATGATGAATAATGTTTTTGATGTCAATGACCGCCAGCGGGTCAACGCCTGCAAACGGCTCATCCAGCAGAATAAACGCCGGGTTGGCAGCCAATGCCCGGCTGATTTCCAGCCTTCGACATTCGCCCCCGGACAACCCCACTGACTTCCGTTTTGCAAGATGCCGGATGCCCAATTCATCCAATAGCCGGTCTGTCCGCTCATGGCGTTCTGCAGTTGACAGCGGAAAAGTCTCCAAAATTGCAAGAATATTTTCCTCAACCGTCAGCTTTCTGAAAATCGAAGTCTCCTGCGGAAGATAACCCACGCCTTTTCTTGCCCTGAGATACATCGGCGCGTCGGTAATATCTTCGTTATCCAGAAACACCCGTCCGCCATCAGGTCGGATCATGCCGACCGTCATATAAAAGGTCGTGGTTTTGCCCGCGCCATTGGGTCCTAAAAGCCCCACCACCACGCCGCTTTCAACGTTCAGACTTACGGAGATGACCACCCGTCTGCCGTGATAAACCTTTGCCAACTCCTTCAGAGATAAAACCGCCACGCCGTTAATTCAACCCTTTTTCGCCGGAAAACACCACCGCTTCAACTGACTTTTTACCGCTGCTTTCCACTTTGACGCGCCCGCTGTCCCGGTAAAAGGTAATTTTGGAGCCGGTAATGGAATCCTGTCCGCTGATCAGCTTTGAATCTTCGCCTGTCAGAATCAATATCCGATCCGAAGTGGTATACACCGCTTCCTGCGTTTCGGCAAGCTTATCTTCCAATTGCACTTTGACGTTGCCATTCGCCACCACTTTGTCAACAGAATTGCTGCCCTGAAGTTCCTTTTTTGCCTCGCTTTTAATCTCTTTATAGAAGATTTTAAGCCGATCCGCCGTAATCACGGTATCGCCCTGACTGGCTTTCACATTGCCGACAAATTCGACAAATTTGGATTGGCTGTCTGCCATCATGCTGTCTGATGAAATTCGGATTTTCTTATCATCGGCAATTTTAGGCGATTCTTCAGCATAAAGCCCGGTCATCAGGGCAATCACAACAATAATACAGCCAGCGGCTATGCAGTGCTTAAAGGCTGAACTTTTCATTGAAAACTCCCTTTACATTTCCCTTGAAAAACAGCCGGTTGCTATTGAGATCAAACTGCATGGCATCTGCGGATAAAGAAAGTTCATTTCCCACAACCTGAATCGGCGCGTCAGCAGAGAAAATACGCGACCCTTTTTCATATTTAATCTGCTCCGTAGCAAGGCTGTAATCTTCTTTTTTCAACACCACCTGTCCTTTGGCTTCAATATTATCGGAATCTGTATTGACAATGCCCTCTTTTGCCGTCAGATACAGAAATTTTCCGTCTTCAAGAAAAAACGTAACTTCGGGCGTTTTAAAAATCGCCTGTTTTTCAGCCTCTGTAAATCGGGCTGATGCGGCGTCCAGCGTCCATTCCTGAACCCCGTCCCGCGTGGCGGTCTGCCGGACTTTGGCAATGGAAATATCCGCAGCTTTCTGAAATGACGGCAGTTCCGCACTCTCAGGCGTCTGGCGATACACAATAAAAATAGCGACAATTACCCCGAAAGCCGCTAAGATAACCCCAATCAGGATATGTTTCAATGTTTTTTTCATAGATGGCTCCGATTTT
>DYRC01000328.1 GCA_020718925.1 Desulfonema limicola | reverse complement strand
ATAAAATATTAACAGATAAAATTTATGTTTTTATATCAATTCCATCTTGCGGAGGAGAACAATAATGATGAACAACTGGTTTGTCAGAACATTCGGAAGTTCCGTCGGAAAAAAGCTGATGATGGCTCTCACGGGCTTGGGCTTTTGCGGATTCCTGACGGTTCATCTGATCGGAAACCTGTTTCTTTACGGCGGCAAAGATGCTTTCAATTCTTATGCCGAGCATCTGCACTCATTAGGACCTCTGGTCAATGTTGCAGAATTCGGGCTGCTCACGCTTGCCGTCATTCACATCTCAACCGGATTGATTCTGTTTTTGCAGAACTATCAATCCAGACCCGTGCGGTATGCTGTCAACAAAAGCGGCGGGGGGCGCACCATCGGCTCTATGACTATGTCCTACACCGGTATCCTCATGCTGTTGTTTATTCTGTTTCATCTGGTCGGATTCCACTTTGCCGACAAAAGCACCAGAACTATTTTTGACATTGTGCAGCAGGCATTTTCAAGCCCCGCGTATGTAACGCTGTATGTGTTGGCAATGGTGGTGGTGGCAGTTCATGTCAGTCACGGATTTTGGAGCGCGTTTCAGACCATCGGCGCAAACCACCCGAAATACATGCCGAGCATCATGCTGCTGTCTGTGATATTCAGCATCGCGGTCGGCGTGGGATTCGGGTTTATTCCGATGTATATTCTGATGATTTCTTAGAAAGGATGAGGGTTTATGAAGCTTGACGCAAAAATTCCGGGCGGAAATCTGACGGAAAAATGGGACAAACACCGGTTTGAACTGAAATTAGTCAACCCTGCCAATAAACGGAAATACAATATCATTGTGGTCGGCACCGGACTTGCCGGAGGTGCTGCTGCCGCAACTTTGGGCGAACTTGGCTATAATGTCAAAAATTTCTGCATTCAGGACAGCCCGCGCCGCGCCCACAGCATTGCGGCTCAGGGCGGTATCAATGCAGCCAAAAATTACCAGAATGATGGCGACAGTATTTGGCGGTTGTTTTACGATACGGTCAAAGGCGGAGATTTCAGGGCAAGAGAAGCAAATGTCTATCGCTTGGCACAACTCAGCACCAACATCATTGACCAGTGCGTGGCGCAGGGCGTTCCGTTTGCGCGTGAATACGGTGGACAATTGGCAAACCGTTCTTTCGGCGGCGCACAGGTCTCCAGAACATTTTACGCCAGAGGGCAGACCGGTCAGCAGCTTCTTTTGGGCGCATACAGTTCCTTATCCCGCCAGATTGCCGCAGGCAAAGTAACCATGTATTCCCGCCGGGAAATGCTGGATGTGGTGATTGTCAATGGTCAGGCACGCGGCATTACGGTCAGAAATCTTGTTACCGGCGAAATAGAATCCCATGAAGGCGATGCGGTAGTTCTTGCCACCGGCGGCTACGGCAATGTATTTTTCCTTTCCACAAACGCAATGGCGTCTAACGTAACTGCCGCATATCGCGCTTACAAAAAAGGCGCGGTGTTCGCTAATCCCTGTTATACGCAGATTCATCCGACCTGTATTCCGGTTCACGGCTCTTATCAATCAAAGCTGACGCTGATGAGCGAAAGTCTGAGAAATGACGGGCGGGTATGGGTTCCCAAAACTCCGGGCGATAAACGTCATCCCGGAGAGATTCCTGAAAGTGACCGGGATTATTATCTGGAGCGCAAATATCCCAGCTTCGGCAACCTTGTTCCGCGTGATGTGGCTTCCCGAAATGCCAAAGAACAATGCGATCAGAATAAAGGCGTCGGCGAAACTGCTCTTGCCGTATATCTGGATTTTGCAGATGCGATCAAACGCGATGGTAAAGATGTGATAGCAAAAAAATACGGCAACCTCTTTCAGATGTATGAAAAAATCACAGATCAGAACCCTTATGAAATGCCGATGATGATTTATCCGGCAGTTCATTACACCATGGGCGGTCTGTGGGTGGATTACAATCTGATGAGCAATGTTCCGGGGTTGTTCGTACTGGGCGAAGCCAATTTCTCCGATCACGGCGCAAACCGTCTGGGCGCGTCCGCGCTGATGCAGGGCTTGGCAGACGGCTATTTTGTCATTCCTTATACCATCGGCGGCTATCTTGCCGGAACCTCTCTTGGCAAAGTAGGTACGGATAATGCGGCATTCAAAGAATCCGTCAAAGAAGTATCTGAAAAAACTCAAAAACTTCTCTCCATCAACGGCAAGCGCACGGTTGACGATTTTCACAAACATCTGGGGCAGATTCTGTGGGATCACTGCGGCATGTCCAGAAATGAAAAAGGACTGCTCAAAGCCCGAACCATGATTCAGTCTTTGCGTGAAGAATTTTGGAAAGATGTTCTGGTTCCCGGAACAAAAGACGATTTTAACCAAAGCCTTGAAAGAGCCGGGCGCGTGGCGGATTTTATTGAATTTGCCGAACTCATGGTGATTGATGCGTTGGTAAGAAGCGAATCCTGCGGCGGTCATTTCAGAGAAGAATCTCAGACCGAAGAAAATGAAGCAAAACGCGATGATGAGAATTTCTGTCATGTTTCCGCATGGGAATTCAAAGGCGTGGGAAGCGATCCGTTCCTGCACAAGGAGCCGCTGAAGTTTGAAAACGTCAAACTGACACAGAGGAGCTACAAATAATGACGACAACAGCAAAAAACCTTAACCTGACCTTGAACGTCTGGCGTCAGAAAGGGGCGCAGGATAAGGGCGGGTTTGAAACCTACTATGTCAAAGAAATTTCAACAGATATGTCCTTTCTGGAAATGCTGGATGTGGTCAATGAGCAGTTGACTCTGGATGGTAAAGACCCGATTGCCTTTGACCATGACTGCCGGGAAGGCATCTGCGGCATGTGCGGAACCGTAGTCAACGGACGCCCGCACGGACCTGAAAAAGGAACCACGCTCTGCCAGTTGCACATGAGACATTTCAATGACGGCGATACGATTGCCATAGAGCCGTGGCGGTCAAGAGTATTCAAAGTCATCAAAGATTTGGTGGTTGACAGAAGCGCGTTTGATAAAATCATTCAGGCTGGCGGATATGTGTCGGTCAATGCAGGCGGCGCACAGGATGCCAACTGTCTTCCCATTCCGCAGGATGTGGCTGAAATGTCAATGGATGCGGCAGCCTGTATCGGTTGCGGCGCGTGCGTGGCAGCCTGCCCCAATGCTTCGGCAATGCTCTTCACCAGCGCGAAAGTATCTCAGCTCGCATTGCTGCCCCAAGGCAAGCCCGAAGCGGCAAAACGGGCGATCAGCATGGTCAGAATGATGGACGAACTCGGATTCGGCAACTGCACCAATGAGCGGGAATGCGAAGCCGAATGCCCCAAAGAAATCAATATCAGCAATATTGCACGGTTGAATCGTGAATTTCTGAAGGCGTCGTTTTTTTCGGCGGTGAAATAATCAGGTTTCGGAAAAGATTAGGCAGTCGGAGATGGTTTCCGGCTGCCTTTTTTCTTGAAAGAGTTATCAGGAGTTCTCACTGTTTTTTACAGCTTTGAACAGTTCTTTCAGATCAGGTTCACCCAGCCATTTTTCTCTGTCTTTTGTATAATCATCCGATCCGGTCTCATTCTGCTGTAAAAATCTGATCATTACTATTTTAATCTTGTCTCTTAATTCCTTTTGAGCATAATCGGAGATTTGTTTCTTTCCTTGCCTTAGCGATGCGATTTCTGATTTCGTCAGTCGATCTGAAACCGATGAGGTAGTTTGCTTCATTAGCGGTAAAAGCAGCCGGGACGATTCCGAAAATTTCTCTGATTTCATTGCCGAACCTCTTTTCTATTTTATTGATGACATTGTCAGCAGGATGAAAGTGTTTGCTCCGCCCTGCATTGACCAGAACAATAACTGCAACCACAATCCCGCCTGCACACTGTATGTAATTTGAAAGTTCAGCAAGGGTACAGCCCATGTTCGTTACATCGTCCACCAAAACATAATGAGCACCATCTGTAACTATCCCGTCAAATTCCGGTCTCAGGATCATGCGTTCCATAGGGTCCGCACCTGTATGAAACACTCTGGTTATCTGTACGATGTCGGTATCAACTTCTCCATCCGCAGCCAGAGCAGATGCAACTGCAAGTACCTGTGGTATGGCATTGTCGCCGGTCGCCTCACGCGCATGTGGAGCTACGAAAATTGCATCTACAGGAAATTTATCTTTGATTTTGACAATAAAATCAAGAGATATTTCTGAAATCAGAATTACTGCCGCTTCTTCACTTCCGGCTTTTGCCTCTTTATATCCGGTATGTGCCTTCAGTGCAAGAGCATTATCAAATAACCAGAATGGTTCATGAACCCATGCCGGAAATCCATGTATCCTTAGCGGTGGTAATGTTATTTTTTCGGTTTCCACTGTTGTTTTTATAATCACCCATCCGGTTTTGCTTGCTGTAAAAGATTTTCATTGTCAATATAATCGAACAGCGTTTGATAGGCAATGAAAAAA
>DYRC01000327.1 GCA_020718925.1 Desulfonema limicola | reverse complement strand
AGTTTTTCCGCATATATGCTTAGTGATTCGATGTTCGGATTGTCATTAAGAGTCAGGGTTTCATACAACTGGTTTTTATGCCCTTTCTCAAGCACAACGGTTTTGCCGGAAATCGTAACCGTTCTTGTGAGTCGAGGCTGATTATTGAAACTCTCTTGCGTACTGCTTTTTACATCTGCAAAGCTGATGTAATCCCTGCTTTCTTCATCCGGCGGCGGAAGCGGATCAACTCCGAAAACAGTTTCTTCAGGTTTCAATCGTGGTATCGGAGTAATTTTTACAGGCTGCGTAACAACTTGTCCGATAACATAGCCAGTGAACGTAATTGAAAAAGGCTCTTTGTCCAGAGAATGAGGGGTGTAAGTGAACACTCCGGCATTAAAACTGATTACGCCTTGAGGCGAACCGCTGACGGTTTTGGTAACATTGCCCGGCACATCGGAAGTGATGCTGAATGTCAGCGTACTACCGTGATAAACTGCCTGCGGCGGAATATCTCCGAGTTGAAAAGTTGCTGTCCATGAAGCTGTCACCAGCAGACAGACAGACAATTTACTGATTTTAAACCATTTTTAGACCTCATGTCAATACTCCTTTTCTGATTTTAGGTGGATATTGTTAAGTGGCTTATTTATCAAAAAATATTATCTTGTGTCAAGAGAAGAAAAATGTCAGTATATTGAGGGGAATGTGAATCGTGATTCAGACAACCCTGAGTTCAGCTTCAAATTCTAAAGAGCAACCGCAAGGCGTCTAAGCTGATAGTCATTTCCCCTATTAAATCAACTTATCATTTGACGATTTTGGATTTCTACTATATAATTAAATGTTTAATTTAAAAGGTGCTCATTTTCCGGTTTCAGTTTTTTACGCCGAGCGATAAATCGCACGGCTAGAAGCTGAAGCAGGCTGAAGACAGCTATCCTGATTCATCAGGCTTGAGCTTCTATCCCTGAAATTTATTTCGGGGCGTAAAATCGGAATGTATGACGGTGTTAAGTATAAATATCAATTCTATAAGGAGTTAACACGATGTTCAAAAGAGTTTTGGTTTTGTGCCTGATATTGCTCGGCATCTCAGGCTGTGCAATGGCAGAAGACGTCTATGTGAAACTTGAAACCAATAAGGGCAATATCACCTTGCAGTTGTTCAAAGATAAAGCCCCGATTACGGTGGATAATTTTGTTCAATACGTCAATGCCGGATTTTATGATAACACGATTTTTCATCGGGTCATCAAAGGATTTATGAATCAGGGCGGCTATATAGGCGTCGGGCAGACCAGCGGATCACAGATAGCGCTGACCCTCAAAACCCCATTCGGAGCTTCGATTATCAACGAATCCACCAATGGCTTGTCCAATCTGGCATATACGATTGCTATGGCGCGGACAGATGAGCCGAATTCTGCCACATCTCAGTTTTTCATCAATGCGGTGGATAATCTGTTTTTAGATAAAAAGAATGCCAAAGACGGCGTTGGCTATGCGGTTTTCGGCAAAGTGGCGGAGGGGAAAAGCGTGGTGGATGCTATCAATGTTGTTCCTACCGCTACCATCAGCGGATTAGCCGATATGCCGATGTCTTTGGTCATTATTACCAAGGCGAGGGTGGTTAATTCCCCGGTCTGCTTCAATATTGACGATGCGCTGACGATGGCGGTTTCCTGCGCTCAGTATCAGGGCGTTCAATACGGATTTATACTCAATCGCACGCCGGTTTCAAGCGATCCGAAGGGATATTATTGGAAAATAAATCCCAGCTCAGAATACACGGTTCAGAGAGATGACTGTATGCTGGTAGGCGATGATTTGAAAATGAATTTATGTGCGGATTATCACGGCACACCGTTTGAATTTGTGCTGAATTACACGCCGATTGGAAAAGACCCGGCATGGAAAGCCGATCTTGGCACATTTAAGCAGAGAAACTGATTTGAAAGGAAATCTTGTATGACCACTCGCAATCTCAGATATATGTTTGAACCCAAATCTTTGGCGTTAATCGGTGCAAGCGACAAAGCCGGCGCGGTAGGCGCGGTTGTTATGCGGAATATTATCAATGCGGGATTTGCCGGAGAAATTTTTCCTGTCAATCCCAAATATCAGACCATTGAAGGAATCAGGGCATATCCTGATATTGCAAGTCTTCCGGTCGCCCCTGATTTGGCGGTGATTATCACGCCCCCGGATACTGTGCCGGGATTGATTGCTCAACTGGGCGAAAAAGGAACCAGAGCCGCAGTCGTGATTACCGCCGGTTTCGGAGAGGGCGGCAGTGAGCATGGGCATCGCCTTCGCCAGCAGATGCTGGATGCAGCGCGTCCTTATCTGTTGCGGATTATAGGTCCCAACTGTCTGGGGCTGATGGTTCCGGGCGTTTTTCTCAACGCAAGTTTTGCTCATATTCAGGCATTGCCCGGAAGACTTGCCTTTGCCACCCAATCCGGCGCAATCATTACGTCTGTATTGGATTGGGCAACCTATCGCCGTATCGGATTTTCTCATTTTGTATCGCTGGGTGATATGAGCGACATAGATTTCGGGGATATGCTGGATTATCTTGCCAATGATTCTCAGACAAAAGCAATTCTCTTGTATATTGAAGCAATTACAAATGCCCGGAAATTCATGTCCGCAGCCAGAGCCGCTTCCCGCATGAAACCGGTAATTGTGGTGAAAGCAGGACGACATGCCGAAGGCGCGAAAGCTGCCGCATCTCATACCGGCGCAATGGCAGGTTCTGACTCCGTGTATGACGCCGCCTTTGTCCGTGCGGGAATGCTCAGAGTCAGCACGATGTCCGCCTTATTCAATGCGGTTGAAACCCTTTCCCTGTACCAGTCCGTAGCCGGAGACAGATTGACGATTCTGACTAACGGCGGGGGCGTAGGCGTTATTGCTACGGATACGCTGATTGACAAAAAAGGACGGCTTGCTGAGTTATCGCCTAAAACCATTGAACGGCTCAATGAAGTTCTGCCTAAAACATGGTCTCACGGCAATCCGGTAGATATTATCGGAGACGCGCCCGGGACGCGTTATGCAGATGCGCTGGATGCGCTGTTTGAAGATGATAATGCAGATGCGATTTTAGTCCTGAACTGCCCGAATGCTGTAGCGTCCAGCACCGAAGCGGCTCAGTCCGTGATTGAGACCGTGAAAAAGAAACCCCGTTCAAAATTGCTGATTACCAGTTGGCTGGGCGAAGGGGCAGCAAGCGGCGCAAGGCAGTTGTTCAGCGAAAACCGGATTCCCAGTTATGAAACGCCGGATGACGCGGTTCGGGCGTTTATGCAGATGGTACGCTATCAGCGAAGCCGGGAAATGCTGATGGAAACGCCCCCGAATATTCCTGAAATTTTCACGCCAGCACCCAAAGCGGTTCAGGCAATCATTGCCAACGCATTGTCGGAAAATCGTCAATGGTTAAGCGAATTTGAGGCAAAAGCCGTGCTGTCTGCATATCAGATTCCGGTCAGCGATACGCGTATTGTTTCAAGTCCTGAAGAAGCTGAGGCTGCGGCGGCTGAAATGAATCAGACGGTGGTGTTGAAGATTCTTTCGCCGGATATTACGCATAAATCCGATGTGGGCGGTGTTGCGCTGAATCTTCAGACGCCTGCGCTGGTGAAGAAAAGTGCGCTGATGATGCTGGAGCGGATCCGGCAATACCGACCTGAAGCCAAAATCGAAGGGTTCACGATTCAGCCTATGATCCGCCGCAAAAATGCGCGTGAACTGATTGTCGGTGTAACAGATGATATTCAGTTCGGTCCTGTGATTCTCTTCGGACACGGCGGAATCGCAGTTGAAGTCATCGGCGATAACGCGCTCACCCTGCCGCCGTTGAATATGCACTTGGCGCGGGAAGTGATGAAACGCACGCGGGTTTATCGGCTTCTGGAAAAATACAGAGATGTGCCTGCCGCGGATTTGGACGCCATCGCGCTTACTCTGGTCAAAGTATCTCAATTGATTTGTGATATAGCCGATATTGCCGAGCTTGACATCAATCCCTTACTTGCTGATGAAAACGGCGTAATTGCGCTGGACGCCCGAATCCGGGTGGCAAAATCCCAAATACCTGCGGCGCAGCGATTGGCGATTCGTCCGTATCCCAAAGAATTGGAAGAAATGATTACCGCGCCCGGCGGGCAGCGTTTTCTGGTCCGCCCCATAAAACCGGAAGATGAGCCTGCGCTGCTTACGCTTTTTTCCGAACTTACGCCTGAAGAAATCCGAATGCGCTTTCTGTATTATATGAAGTTTATGCCGCATCAGATGGCTGCCAGATTGACGCAGATTGATTATAACCGGCAGATGGCTTTGGTGTTGAGCGATCCGCCGGGAAGAGGAACCGACAAGATTTACGGCATTATAAATATCAGCGCGGATCCGAACAACGATACTGCCGAATGTGCAATTCTGGTACGCGGAAACCTTACCGGCATGGGACTTGGTGCGCTGCTGATGGAGCG
>DYRC01000326.1 GCA_020718925.1 Desulfonema limicola | reverse complement strand
AAGCGGAGCCGTTTCTGTTTTTATCAGTTACGTTTATTTTCATTCTGAATCACTGAACGCTTGCATACAAGTATAAACTGTGATATTTTATGAAGATTATGAAACAATATGTGATTGATGAACTCAGACCCAACGATTTTGAAAAGCTCAAAGCGTATCTGGATACAACCTTCGGCGTTTCGGAGGTAGAAGGGCTTTACCGGATACCGATTGAAGAAGAACTGCTGACCGACATTCAACGGGAACACCATGAATGCGGACCCTTTTATCTGGCAGCCGAACTTGAACCGGATAAATTAGCCTGCGAACTTCTGGCGCGTCCTAAAAACAGAATCCGGTGCAACTGTATCGGATATGCGACCGAAGCGCAGCGCAATCACTTTATCCGCCGGATTGACGGCATTTTTGAACAGCTTGAAATGATGACCTGAACAAACGGAACTTCCATTATGCAGACCGTATTTATCATTGCGTGGATTATCCTGCTGACAGCGTTTTATTCCACCGCTGTCATTATTGCTTCGTTTTTCGGCAAACACGGAAATCTGGCGCATAACGTGGCAAATCTATGGGCAAAAGCTCTTCTTCTGGTAAGCGGCATCCGGGTGAAAGCGATAGGGAAATCCAATATTGATCCGAGTCGCCCCTATGTCTATATGTGCAATCATCAGAGCAATGCGGATATTCCGGTATTGATGGGCTGTCTGAATGTTCAGTTCCGATGGCTGGCAAAAGCGGAGTTATTCAGAATACCGCTATTCGGATATGCCATGAAACGGACAGGGGCTGTCAGTATAGACCGCTCGGATAGCAGAGCCGGACTGAGAAGTTTCAAGCAGGCGGCAAGAACCATCAGAGACGGCACATCGGTTGTCATTTTTCCCGAAGGAACGCGGAGCATGGATGGAAATATCAGTCCGTTTAAAATGGGCGGCTTTGTTTTAGCCATTGAGGCGGGCGTTCCTATTGTGCCGATTATTCTTCACGGAACGCGGGCGGTTATGCCGAAAAAACATCTTGCTATCACCCCCGGAGATGTTGTTCTTGAGATTCGTCCGCCGATTGAAACCGCGATATACGGACGAAAAGGCAAAGCCAGACTGTCGGAAGATGTCAGAACTGTTATCTGCACATCCTTTGAAGAAGGCAGAAGGCAGGCATGAGATGGTAAAAATCATTCCTTTGGGCGGGTTGGGAGAAATCGGTCTGAACATGATGGCTGTTGAGTATGGCGAGAACATCATTGTAATTGACGCGGGGCTGATGTTTCCTGAAGATTACATGCTGGGGGTGGATTCGGTCATCCCTGACATAGACTATCTCCGTCAAAACAAAGCCAAAGTCTGCGGAATTCTGCTTACTCACGCGCATGAAGATCATATCGGCGCGCTGCCATATCTGCTCAGAGATGTGAACGCTCCGGTGTTCGGCACTTCCTTTACGCTCGGAATGGTGCGCCATAAACTTGAAGAATCAGATTTTCTTTCTGACGCTGATCTGCATGAAATTTTTCCCGGAGACAGACTGAATATCGGTATCTTTGACATTGAAGCCATTCATGTCAGCCACAGCGTGGTGGACAGCGTGGCGTATGCCATCCGGACGCCGCTGGGCATTATCGTTCATACCGGCGATTTCAAAATCAGCCACACCGTCATTGACGGAACGCCGACAGATTTGAACCGCTTTGCCCGATGCGGAGACGAAGGCGTATTAGCGCTGATGTCCGATTCGACCAATGTGGAAAAAGAAGGCTACACCATCTCAGATGTTGAAATCGGAGAAAATCTTTCAAAAATCGCGCTTAAAACCAAAGGGCGCATTATTGTGGCATTGTTTTCCTCAAGCATTGCCCGGATTCAGCAGATTGCGGATATTGCCAACGCCAGAGGAAGCAAGGTGGCGTTTAATGGCAGAAGTATTGAAATCAGCGTCAGAATTGCAAAAGAACTGGGCTATCTTCACTTCCCCGAAGACATTGAAATTGATGTGGGTGAGGTCAACAACTTTCCGGATAACAAGCTGATTATCATCACCACCGGCTCTCAGGGAGAACCCATGTCTGCGCTGGCGCGCATGGCTTCAGGCAATCATAAGCAGATCAAAATCAGAGACGGCGACACGGTCATTTTGTCCTCAAAATTTGTCCCCGGCAACGAAAGAGCCATTGCCAAAATCATCAACAATCTGTATCGCCGGGGCGCAAATGTGATTTATGAGAAAATCTCTCATATTCACGTTTCAGGACATGCGTTTCAGGAAGAACTCAAGCTGATGATCAACCTGACCCGCCCCAAATATTTTATTCCGATTCACGGTGAATACCGCCATCTGGTGCTGCATTCCCGGCTGGCAGAAACCATGTGCATTCCCAAATCCAACATTCTTCTGGCAGAAAACGGACAGATCATTGAATTTGACGAGTCCGGCGGCAGAATCGGAGACAGCGTTGTTACAGGGCGGGTGATGATTGACGGCAAGGGCGTGGGCGATGTCGGCAGAAGTATTCTCAAAGAACGCCGGGCATTATCCGAAGAAGGCATTGTGGCAATTACGCTCGCATTTGATGAAGAAACCGGCATCATCGTCTATGGTCCTGAAATCGTTTCACGCGGCTTTGTGTTTGAAACCGAAACCGGACATCTTTTGCAGGATGCGATTTGCGTGGTACTGGAAGTCATCGAAGAAATAACGCCCGATATGCCGGATCGGCTTGAAAAAATCCGCGCCAAACTTCAGACCGTATTAAGAAAATATTTTGATTTCACCATCAGGCGCCGCCCTGTGATTCTTCCCTTTATTTTGGAGATATAACCGTTATGAGAAAAACCAAAATCATCTGCACTATCGGACCCTCCAGCGAATCGCCGGACATTATTCGTGAGCTTATTCTTTCCGGCATGAATGTTGCCCGGCTCAATTTTTCTCACGGCGATCATGCCGAGCATCTGAGAAAAATAGAGATGATCCGCGCTGTTTCCGAAGAGTTGAACATGCCTATCGCTATTTTGCAGGATTTGTGCGGACCCAAAATCCGTGTGGGCAATGTCAAAGAACCGGGAATCCGCCTTGAACCGGGGCAAACCTTCATTCTGACCGGAGATGATGTTGACGGAGATGAGCGCCGTGTGTCGGTCTCCTATCCGGCTCTGCCCCAAGAGGTTAAGGTCGGAGATCGGATTCTGCTTGCAGACGGCATGATGGAGCTTTTGGTCAATGCCATCGCGGATAACGACATTATCTGCAAGGTCATTACCGGCGGCATCCTGACGTCTCACAAAGGCGTGAACCTGCCGACCGGAACCATCCGGGCAGATTCAATGACGGAAAAAGACAAAGCCGACCTGATATTCGGGCTTGAGCATGACGTGGATTTTGTCGCGTTATCCTTTGTCAGAGAAGCGCGGGATATTCTCAATGCAAAACAGATTATCGCAAGTCAGGGAAAAGACACGCCGATTATTGCCAAAATCGAAAAACATGAAGCCATCGTCAATATTGATGCGATTATTGCGGAATCTGACGGAATCATGGTGGCGCGGGGCGACTTAGGCGTTGAAATTCCTTTGGAAAATGTTCCGGGCATTCAGAAAAAGCTGATCCGAAAAGCCTGTATGGCAGGCAAGCCCGTGATTATTGCCACGCAGATGCTTCGCTCTATGGTCAATTCTCCGCGCCCTACAAGAGCCGAAGCTACGGATGTTGCCAATGCGGTAATAGATGGCACGGATGCGATTATGCTGTCGGAAGAAACGGCGAATGGTGATTTTCCGGTAGAAGCTGTGCGGTTTATGGTTCGCATTGCCGAAAGCGCGGAAGCTGATTTTCCCCATGACGCATACTTAAAACTTGCGCCTGCCAAAGATGTTTCAGAATCCGTGTCTCATGCGTCCTGCGTCCTTGCCGATCATCTTGATGCTGCCGCGATTGTGGCAACCACGCGCTCCGGTTTCACCGCCATGCAGATTTCGCGCTTCAGACCCAGACCCAAGCTGATTGCGCTCTCGCCTGAAAAAAGTACGATTCGGCGGCTGAGTTTGTACTGGGGCTGCATTCCCGGCTTTGTGCCTGAACCTGATAATACGGATGATCATATTGAGCAGACCGTGCTTTCGGCTATCGGAACCGGCAAAGTCTCCGCCGGAGATCTGGTGGTCATCACCACCGGGCATCCGCTTTGGGCATCCGGGACAACCAACATGATGCGGGTTATTCGGTTGTAAAAAATCTTGTCATATAAAAGAAATCCATTTTCAGGCTATCATAAGCCAACCTTCATAACTCTCCTGAATCAATCCACATGACTTGTCCTGAACTCAATATCATAATTGATGATAAAACGGATTTCATCATCAGTCAGATGATAGGCGTCTTTGATTGCCAAATCAATTTTATCAATGAAATTTTTGGAATATCGCGCATAATACCGATTCGCTATCAAAGCACCCCTCCCCCGGCCCCTCCCCTGAAAGGAGAGGGGAGTACCGATGATGTCTCC